>CAIRNC010000190.1 GCA_903879875.1 uncultured Bacteroidota bacterium | reverse complement strand
TAGTATGAAAAATAATTTTACAAAAAAGAAAGTACATCAGCAGCTTTCGAAATGGAGAATTGTAAGTCTGTTTATTTTTTTAATTTTTATTGGATTGCAAAGTGCTAAGGCACAGTATACCGCCATTCCTGACGTGAATTTTGAGCAACGCTTGATTACTTTAGGTATTGATAGCGGCGCAATTGATCACCAAGTGTTAACAGTAAACGTTAGTAGTTTGACATCTTTGTATGTTTCTAGTGAATCCATTTCGAGTTTAGAAGGCATTCAGGCGTTTACTAGTTTAACAGATTTATATTGTGGTAACAATCAATTGTCAACTTTAGATGTTAGTAGTCTTACAAGTCTTCAAGTTCTTAATTGTAATTACAATCAATTAACTTCTTTAAATATCAGCAATAATACTAGTTTATTGAACTTAGATTGTAAATTTAACAACTTGCTTTCTTTGAATTTTAGTGGAGTACCTAATTTAAATACACTTGTATGTGGAAAAAATAATTTTACTTCTTTAAATGTATCTAGCCTTACAAGTTTAAACTATTTAGACTGCACATTTAGCGAGGCTGCCGGTGGGAATATTGGAATTGATGTTTATTTTAGCTATAACGCAAATAATAATTACTTGCTATACTCACAACTCACAAGTTTAAATGTAAATGGATTAACAAATCTTCAAATTCTTAATTGTAATTATAATAGCATAACCTCCTTAAACCTCAACGGTTTAACTAGTTTGTCCATTTTAAAAAGCGTGAACAATATTTCTAGTATCAATCTAAGTGGTCTTTCTAACTTGACTTATATTGATTTAATGGGTAATCCATTAACTTCATTAAACATTAGCGGTTTAAACAATCTAGCATACGCAAATTTAGCTTTTACTGATTTAACAAGTCTAAATGCCAGCGGATTAACTCATTTAACAGACCTTACTGTACAAACTTGTCCTAATTTAACTACTTTAAATGTTACAGGTTGTATTGCATTGGCTCATTTGAATTGTAGTAGTGCAAAATTATCAAGTTTAAGCATTACGGGGTGCACCGCTTTACAAACACTTCAATGTGAAGATAATAAACTAACCAGTTTAAATTTAAGTGGATTGTCTGCTTTAATATCTATAGAATGCGGAAATTATTATGATGCAATTGGAAATAGAAATCAAATAACTTCAATCAATTTTACAGGTGCTACAAGTTTAAAATCAATAAGTTGTTATAGAAATTTAATTACCAATTTAAATCTTTCAGGGTTAACCAATTTAGAAAATTTAGATTGTCATAATAACGAAATTACATCATTAAATTTAACGGGATTAAATGCTTTAAGCGCAATAAATTGTTCTAGTAATGCAATTGCAACTTTGACTTTGCCTGGCAGTACTGCTTTAAGTTCTATAATATGTCCAGGGAATCAAATTTCGTCTATAAATCTCTCTGGTTTTGTGAATTTGACTGAATTACAACTTGGATCAAATTTGTTAACAAGTTTGGATTTGAGAAATTTAACAAACTTAACGAATATGGAAGCTTCTAATAATACAATGCTAAATTGTATTTCGACAGATAATGTTAGCGTTGCAAATACTAATGCCAATTGGTTAAAAGATGCTGGTACAAATTATTCAACAAACTGTAGTGGTTATATTCCAACCTCAAAAATAAAAGCCAACCAATGTGGTACAACTTTGACTTCTTTAACTGCTAATATCAATGCCGATTATGTGGCAGGTTATCAAGCCTATCGTTTTGAAGTTTCTAATGGAACTACTTTTAATACGGTGGATGTTAATAAATATAACTTTAGCTTGACAAAAACTTCAGGAATTACTTATGGCACAACTTACGGTGTTCGAGTGGCTGTTAAAATAGGGGGTACTTGGGGTGCTTATGGAGCTTCTTGCAATGTTACAACGCCTGAACTTACAGTAAACGTAATTCCTACAACTACAATTAGACCTAGTTTTTGTGGTACTACAATAGATCAAATAAATACAAAAATACCAGCTACAACAATTTATAATGCAACCGGATATCGTTTTGAAATCGTTAAAGGTGGTGTTACCACAATTTATAACTCTTCAACTTACAACTTTAGATTAGCACAAGCTGGTCTATCAGCTTATGGTACTACTTATAGTATTCGTGTAGCGGCACTTGTAAATAATGTTTACGGAAATTATGGTGCATCTTGTAATATTACTACACCTACAGCACCTGCGGATCCAAATCCAACTCCAGAATTACCCATTTATAGATTAAAAGCAAAAACATTCGAAGTTTCAGCTTATCCAAACCCGTTTCAAACGGCTTTCAATTTGAGCATAGAAACGCCTAAGAAAGAAGATGTAAATATTGCTGTCTATGACATGATGGGTAAATTGGTTGAAACACACCAAGTCAACCCTACGGAAGTGGCTAACTTACAAATAGGTAACAACTTTGCAGCGGGTATCTATAACGTAATTGTTTCTCAAGCCAACGAAAGGCAAGCCATTCGGTTGATAAGGAAATAATGTTATGAAGGTTATAAGGTTTATAAAATCTAAAATCGTGACTCTTCAATCAACAATCAAAACCCTCTTAAATTCCTCACGGAGTTGAAGGGGGCTTTTCATATTTCAAAAAGAGCTAACTATTTTTAGGCCTATACCCAAACACACTCCACCCCAATCATTCCTTGTTCCTTCAAAGCATATAAGGTGCCACCAACTTCTTGATAAAATGCTATGCCAATATAGCCTACAAAAAATTCAGTTGTATCAGGCAAAGGGGAAGTTGTCATCGTAAAAGAAGTCAATACGGTTTTACGATTAAAAAGGAGTGGTTCTGCAGCAGATACACTATAACTATAGTTTTCAAAATCATAAGTTACTAAACAAAAAAACAACTTAAAATGAGTAGCCTGCTTCGGAAAATTCACCTGTTTAATATCAAATGAAGTAACCTCAAAGCGATACGTTGCCAAATTAAATTTACAAATGGCATTCAGCGTACCAACAACAGATCTTGCAGGAGTAAAAGCAAACTCCTTAAAAAGTTTTTTACCCAATGGAGTCGACAATCCTAGTTTCACTTCTCGCTTCCCTCGAATAGACTCCGAATCTAAAACCTTAATTTCCTGCATCAACTGCATCATTCTACCATGAAAACTAGCGTCAATCACATTTCCAAAAAAACTCCAAATCGACAATCGCAACATCTTCTTCACCCTAGAGCAATTCCCAAACTCGCTAGCATTTTCTCGAGTCCGCACCATCGAAGGCTTGTTTCGTATAGCATCCGCATTAAAACCACCTCCAGCTTTTCTGGCTAATGCTTCTCCTTTTCGAATATAAAAATTGACATCCCCAAGTGTGCCCTCAATTGTAATAATTCCTTTTTGCCGTGCCATAAAAATTCCTATTTGGTTGAACACATCCTTACATTAAACTAATATATGTACCGTAAACATAACGTATATATAGCGTGTTTATTGCGTATAAAAGTAATATAAACTTGCTAATATAGCAATACAAGTAGCCTAAAAGAGTGCTTTGATAAAGCAATTAAAGGCTCTAGTAAAACAATTATGAAATTGAAAAACACAATCAATTCAATCAAAAATATAAATTAAATAGAAATTCGAACATTTTAGGTTAATTTTAAAAAGGTGCTCAATTTTATATAAAATTGATTAATCTCCAATAAATATCAAAAGATTCAAACCAAAATCGATTATTTCAGCTTCAGTTACAATATGTTAATTTAATTCAAAATTCCAAAATTAAGAATTTAAAATTCTCGTATATTTGCCCACTGAAAAATGACTTATGAAATTTGATTTATTAAAAAAAGACCCTCAATCTAAAGCCCGAGCAGGAACCATTATTACCGATCACGGTGTGATTGAAACCCCAATATTCATGCCTGTTGGCACTGTAGCTTCTGTAAAAGGAGTGCACCAACGGGAATTAAAAAATGACATCAATCCCGATATAATTTTAGGAAATACCTATCATCTTTACTTACGACCACAAACCGAAATTCTTGAAAAAGCAGGCGGTTTGCATAAATTTATGAATTGGGATAGAAATATCTTAACCGATTCTGGTGGCTATCAAGTGTATTCACTATCCGCAAACAGAAAAATTAAAGAAGAAGGTGTAAAATTCAAATCGCATATTGACGGTTCGTATCATGTTTTTACTCCTGAAAATGTCATGGAAATTCAGCGTACAATTGGTGCTGATATAATCATGGCTTTTGACGAATGTACCCCCTACCCTTGCGATTATCGTTATGCACAACGCTCGATGCACATGACCCATCGTTGGTTGGATCGTTGTATCAATCATTTGACGAAAGTACCAGTAAAATATGGATATGAACAAACTTTTTTCCCTATTGTTCAAGGAAGCACTTATAAGGATTTGCGCCAACAATCTGCCGAATATATTGCCAATTCAGGGCAACAAGGCAATGCAATTGGAGGTTTATCAGTAGGAGAACCTGCCGAAGAAATGTATGCCATGACCGAAGTAGTTTGTGCTATTCTTCCCGAAGATAAGCCTCGTTATTTGATGGGTGTTGGTACGCCAATCAATATTTTAGAAAATATTGCGTTAGGTATTGATATGTTTGACTGTGTAATGCCTACAAGAAATGCCAGAAACGGTATGCTTTTTACAGCTAATGGAACCATCAATATTAAAAATAAGAAATGGGAAGCCGATTTTTCTCCAATCGATGAAATGGCTATTACGTATGTAGACACCGAATATACTAAAGCTTATTTGCGTCACCTGTTTGCTGCTAATGAATATTTAGGAAAACAAATTGCTACCATTCACAACCTGGGATTCTATATGTGGTTGGTGCGAGAAGCCAGAAAACATATTTTGGAAGGCGATTTTAGAGAATGGAAAGAAATGATGGTTAAAAACATGAGCCAAAGATTATAATATGCTATTATTTTCCGTGACAGGCATTAATGAAATTAATTCAGGCACGAATGAAAAGAATTTCGCAGATTTCTTTAATGCACAATAATAATCTGTGAAAATCTGTGAAATC
>CAIRNC010000189.1 GCA_903879875.1 uncultured Bacteroidota bacterium | reverse complement strand
TGAATGGGTTCAGCCTTTGGTGTTTTACTCATATTTTACTTTACGCCGAGAAAAATTTACGTGTGGTCGTCGTAGCTTAAATTCTGCACTGTTCAGAAAAGTCGGTTGGCACTAAAATTCTTTTCATAAAAAAGGTGTAAAATGTGAATAAATGTATAGTAATTTTAAAAAAATAAAGGTAATAAAAAAAATTACATTAAACAATAATTTTTGATTTATAAAAAATAACTATATTTGCACCATTATTTATTAAATGATTTAGATAATGAGGGAAGCACTGCTTCCCTCTTTTTATAGCAATATGACATTCAAAGAGAAAGTAAATGCTTTATTAGAACAGGCTTTGGTAGATAAACCAACGGTATTTCTAATTGATTTAACGATAACCGATGCCTTTAAAATAATGGTATCTTTAGATGCTGATACTGGAGTTGTATTACAAGATTGTATTGACATTAGCAGAGTTATAGAAAATAATTTAGATAGGGAAGAGCAAGATTTCTCTCTAGAAGTGGCTTCAGTTGGAGTTGGCTCGCCTTTGAAAATGATTCGTCAGTATAAAAAAAATATTGGAAGAACACTTATTGTTAAAACCGCAAATACAACTATAGAAGCACAGTTGATAGCCGCAAACGACGATTTTATTACGCTTTCCTGGGAAGCTAGAGAACCAAAAAAAGTTGGAAAAGGGAAAGAAACAGTTCAAAAGACACAAGAAATACTTTACACAGATATAAAAGAAGCAATTGTTACAGTAACATTTTAATTAAAGATTTGGCATGGAAAATATAGCATTAATCGATTCATTTTCAGAGTTTAAAGACGATAAACTTATTGATCGTGTAACGCTTATGGCGATTTTAGAAGATGTATTTAGAAACGCATTGAAGAAAAAATTTGGGTCGGATGATAATTTTGATATTATCATCAATCCAGATAAAGGGGATATGGAAATTTGGCAACGACGAGTTATCGTTGCAGATGATGATTTGGATTTAGACCATCTTGAAATTACTTTAACCGAGGCTAGAAAAATTGAACCCGATTTTGAAATTGGCGAAGAAGTTTCAGAAGAAGTAAAGTTAGTAGATTTAGGAAGAAGAGCAATTTTAGCCCTACGCCAAAACCTTATATCTAAAATTCATGAGCACGATAATACCAATCTTTACAAACAATTTAAAGATATTATTGGCGAAATTTATACTGCAGAAGTGCATCATGTTCGACCAAGAGTTGTAATTTTGCTAGATGACGATGGAAATGAAATTGTTTTGCCAAAAGAAAAACAAATTCCTTCCGACTTTTTCCGTAAAGGAGATAATGTTCGTGGAATTATTGAAAGTGTTGAATTAAAAGGAAACAAACCTCAAATTATTATGTCTAGAACTTCTGAAAAGTTTTTAGAAAAATTATTTGAACAAGAAATTCCAGAGGTTTTTGATGGTTTAATTTTGGTTAAAAACGTGGTTAGAATACCTGGCGAAAAAGCAAAAGTTGCCGTTGATTCTTATGATGATAGAATTGATCCAGTTGGAGCTTGTGTTGGTATGAAAGGTTCTCGTATTCATGGAATTGTTCGGGAATTAGGAAATGAAAATATTGATGTTATCAATTATACGACCAACATACAATTGTATATTACAAGAGCATTAAGTCCAGCAAAAGTGTCTTCAATCAAAATTAATGAAGAAACAAAAAGAGCGGAAGTTTTTTTGAAATTAGAAGAAGTTTCCAAAGCTATTGGACGTGGTGGACATAATATTAAATTAGCAGGTTTGTTGACGGGTTATGAATTAGATGTAATCCGAGAAGGGAATATTGCAGAAGAAGATGATGATGTTGAATTGACAGAATTCTCTGATGAAATTGAAGAATGGGTAATTGAAGAATTTGCAAAAATTGGATTGGATACTGCAAGAAGCATCTTAAAACAAGATGTAAACGATTTGGTTAGAAGAACAGATCTAGAGGAGGAAACAATTTTAGAAGTAATGCGCATATTGAAAGATGAATTTAATGCCAATTAAATCCGTCTAACAACACAACAACAAAAAGGTAATAATAAAAAGGTTTTATGTCTGAAGAGAGAGTAATTAGAATAAACAAGGTTTTAAGGGAATTAAATATTTCGTTAGAAAGAGCTGTGGATTATCTAAAAGATAAGGGAATTGCCATTGAAGCAAATCCAAACGCAAAAATTTCTGATCAGGAATTTAATATCCTACAAAATCAGTTTGCGGGCGATCGGGGAAATAAGGAAGCTTCAAAGGAAGTTGGTGAAGAGAAAAGAAAAGAGAAAGAAGCATTGCGTATTGAAAGAGAAAAAGAAATCGAAGACAAGCGCAAACTCGACGAAGAAAGATTAAGACAACAAGAAGTTATTAAAGCCAGAACAATCATTTCGGCTCCAAAACAAGTGGGAACTATTGATCTTAATCCTAAAAAAGCTGTCGCAACACCCGTAGCCAAAGTTGTAGCTCCTATTCAAGAAAAACCAATTGTGGTTACTGAAAAAGAAGAAATAAAACCCGCACCTATTGCTAAACCTCTTGTAAAAGAGGAAGCTAAACCAAAAGAGATTACCGAGAAAAAAACTTCAAAACCAGTTGAAACTGCCCCTGTTGTTAATAAAGAAATCAAAAAAGAAAAGGCAGTCAAAGAAAAAGCGGTAGTTGTTGAAGAAGCACCTGAAGAAGTAGTTACACAATATGTACAACTTTCGGGAGCCACTTTTACAGGTCAAACTATTGATTTATCGCAATTCAATAAACCTAAGAAGAAAACTGAAGCTCCTAAAATTACACCTAATAAACCTGGTACACCAGGCGCACCGGGTACTGGAGCCAATAATGCAAATAAAAATAAGAGAAAAAGAATTCCTACAAAACCAGGAGCTCCAGGAGCAACAACAACTCCAAGACCTCCAGGTATACCAGGCGCTCCTAATCCAAATAAAATTACGCCAAACGCAGGCGGTGCAGGTGGATTTAATGCCAACCGTAGCGCGCGTCCAGGATTTGTTAAAGGAAATAGACCTGCCATTGTTGCTAAGGTAGAGCCTACTGAAGAAGAAGTAAAAAACCAAATTCGTGAGACTTTAGAAAAACTACAAGGTAAAAAAGGTGGTAAATCGAAAGCGGCGAAATACAGAAGAGATAAAAGAGATACCCACCGTCAGAAATCAGATGATGAACAACGTTTAATTGACGAAGGTAGCAAAACTATTAAAGTTACTGAATTTGTTACCGTTGGTGAAATTGCTATCATGATGGATGTGCCAATTACTAAGGTAATCGGAACGTGTATGTCATTAGGAATTATGGTTACGATGAATCAGCGTCTTGATGCAGAAACATTGACTATTGTTGCCGATGAATTTGGCTTTGAAGTAGAATTCATTACAACTGAATTGGAAGATTCCGTTCAAGCGGTTGAAGACAAACCAGAAGATTTATTTGATAGAGCACCTATTGTAACCGTTATGGGTCACGTCGATCACGGTAAAACATCCTTACTGGATTATATCCGTAAAGAAAATGTTATTGCAGGGGAATCAGGAGGAATTACTCAACATATTGGAGCTTATGGTGTAACGCTTGATAATGGTCAAAAAATTGCTTTCTTAGATACTCCAGGACACGAGGCTTTTACAGCGATGCGTGCTCGTGGTGCTCAAGTTACCGATATTGCCATTATTGTTATTGCTGCGGATGATGACATCATGCCTCAAACTAAAGAAGCCATTTCTCACGCTCAAGCAGCGAATGTGCCAATTATTTTTGCAATAAACAAAATTGATAAACCGAATGCCAACGTAGAGAAAATTAAAGAGAAATTAGCAGGTATGAACTTGCTAGTGGAAGATTGGGGTGGTAAAATTCAATCCCATGATATTTCTGCAAAACAAGGTACAGGTGTAAAAGAATTACTTGAAAAAGTTTTATTAGAAGCGGAGATATTAGAATTAAAATCAAATCCAAATAAAGCCGCATCTGGAACTGTTGTTGAAGCCTTTTTAGATAAAGGAAAAGGATATGTTTCTACGATTCTTGTGCAACACGGAACATTAAGAGTGGGTGATTATATGCTTGCTGGAAAACATCATGGAAAAATTAAAGCCATGCACGATGAAAGAGGAAACGTAGTGAAAGAAGCGGGTCCATCAACACCAGTGTCTGTTTTAGGACTGGATGGCTCAGCAACTGCGGGGGACAAATTCAACGTGTTTGAAGATGAGAAAGAAGCCAAAGCAATTGCTGCAAAACGTACTCAATTGATGCGTGAACAATCGGTTCGTGTTCAACGTCATATTACGTTAGACGAAATTGGTCGTCGTATTGCCTTGGGTCAATTTAAAGAATTGAATATTATCCTTAAAGGGGATGTTGATGGTTCTGTTGAAGCATTATCCGATTCGTTCTCTAAACTTTCTACCGAAGAAATTCAAATTAATATCATACATAAAGGTGTTGGAGCAATTACTGAAACTGACGTAATGTTGGCTTCTGCTTCTGATGCTATTATCATTGGATTTAACGTTCGTCCTGCTGGAAATGCAAGACAATTGGCCGACAAAGAAGAAATAGATATCCGTTATTACTCTATTATTTACGCCGCTATCGACGACTTGAAAGACGCTATGGAAGGCATGCTTGCACCTGAAATGAAAGAAGAAGTATTGGGTACTGCTGAAATTAGAGAGATATTCAAAATATCTAAAGTAGGTTCTATTGCAGGTTGTATGGTTATGGACGGAAAAATTTCTCGTAATGCTAAAATTAGAATTATTAGAGAAGGTGTAGTGGTGTTTACTGGAGAACTTTTGGCATTGAAACGTTTCAAAGACGATGTGAAAGAAGTTGCCAAAGGATATGATTGTGGTATTCAAATTAAAAACTACAACGACATTGAGGAGCGCGATGTAATCGAAGCTTTCCACGAAGTTGCGATTAAGAAAAAATTGAAATAAAAGATAGTTATAAGCGTTACTAACGCTGAAATGTATTGCAAGAAAGTCCTGAGAAATCAGGACTTTTTTTGTAGATAAAAATTAACTTTACCAAAGTTTTACTCCTTCAAATCCATATAATTAAAAACGCGTCGCAATATACGAGACGTTTGGTTTTTTTTTGGTGCAACCTAAATGGTGTTGAAACGAATTGGTTTTTAGACTTTATTTCTTGTTTTCAAGTAGTAAAGAATCTTTTCGGATGATTTTTCCGTTGCCCGTTTCTTTGAATTTCGGGATAAAGATGATTTCTTTTGGTTTTTCGTATTTGTCTAATTCGTCAAAGATGGTATCGTCTAGGGGAGTGGTTTCTCCTTCTATTACTAGAACTAATTTTTCGCCCAAATCGGCATCGGGTTTAGAGGCTAGAAAAAAGCGAGTATGAATGTGTGGCGCCAATTTTTCCTCAATTTGTTCTGGAATCAATTTGATGCCACCACTGTTGATAACGTTGTCCAATCGTCCTAGAAAGACAAATTGCTTGTCGGAGATTAGTTCTACTAAATCATTGGTTACAATTTTTTCATCTGAAATATCAGTAGCTTCAATCACTAAACAGTTTCTGTCGTCGATGGCTACGGTTACATTTGGCAAAGTAGTAAAGGCTTTATCACCAACATTTTTTGCAGCTATGTGTGAAACGGTTTCAGTCATACCATAGGTTTCAAAACATTGTGTAGGCACTTTTAGCAATTCTTTTTCTAATTTGGCAGTGATTTTTGCACCGCCTACAATTAGTTTTTTTATGTTTTTTAAGTCTTTCAACGAATGTTTTGCTTGCAGCGGCACCATAGCTGAAAAATCGTATTTGGTGTCATTATTAGCCATTGGATGGGAGCTTGGAGCTACAAAATCCATGTCGAGACCTAAGATTAGTCCTCGTACAAACATTAATTTTCCAGCTACATATTTTATAGGCAAACAATTCAACACTTTATCGCCAGGTTGCAATCCAAAGAAATTACCAGTGGCAATGGCAGAATTGACCATAGCTTGTTTTTTTACACGGATTACTTTTGGAATTCCAGTGCTCCCGGAGGTGTTCATGTCGATATAATCTTTGCCGTCAAACCAGTCGAGTAGGAAGTCGCCTACTGGTTTTTGAAATTCTTCGCCTTCTTTAATAAAACAATAGGCTACTCGGCATAAATCTTCTTTGTTGAGCTGAAAACCGTTTAGTTTAAAGCGATTGTGAACGTTGTTGTAAGTTATAGGATTCATAATAATTGTATTGTGTTATTGTCATTTAAAGTGTTGTTGTCGATAGTACCAGTTAGTTTTTCTTTCCAATTGTGCCAGTTGTACTTTTTACTAAAGATAAACAAAAGAATAGGAAATATTACTACTACAGGCAAAATTACATCAAATCCAGCAGTTGGCTCTGAAATATCTTTTAAAATGGAATGGGTTTGAAATGCCGACCAATCGGAAGTGACCAACAAGGCGCCTGTTAGATTATTGGCGGCATGAAACCCTAGCGACAATTCCATTCCGTCGTCCATCAGGGTTAGAATGCCTAGAAAAAGTCCGGTTCCGATGTAGAAAATCATAATGATGTAGCCCATTTTGGTTACTTCGGGGTTGGAAAGATGCAATAATCCGAATATTAAAGAGGTCAACAGCAACGGAAGCCATCTGTTTTTGGTTAAACCTGCTAATCCTTGCATCAAATAGCCTCTAAAAAGGTATTCTTCTACGCTAGTTTGTAACGGTATCATTACGATTGCAATGAGTGCTAAAATCAAAAAGGGAATTGGTTTGAAGTTAATTACATAGTTTTCGGGATTGGAATAATAAGCGAGTACTGTGGATAGAATAGAAATGCAAGACCAGATTGTAAACGAGAAAAAAATGCGGTTCCAATCGACTTTCTTTCGAGCGGTGGTTACTTCTATAAAGGTTTGTTGGTGGAAAT
>CAIRNC010000188.1 GCA_903879875.1 uncultured Bacteroidota bacterium | reverse complement strand
TTGGAGAATTAAAAGCCGATTTTTCTAAAACGGTTGCTTTTGGAATTAACGGAACGTTCAACAGTTTTACAACAGATACTCAGACCGAAGCTTGGAATTTACCTACAATAAAATTAGGCACAAGTTTGGATGTAGCCCTTACTTCTAAATGGTTTGCAGGTGCCCATTTGTTTTTTGTAGGTGATAGAAAAGATATTGATTATCAAAGTCCAATTATTAATTTAAAAGAAACAACAACAATAAAAAGCTATTTTGATGCCAATTTG
Source organism: uncultured Bacteroidota bacterium (assembly GCA_903879875.1). Taxonomy (GTDB): domain Bacteria; phylum Bacteroidota; class Bacteroidia; order Flavobacteriales; family Flavobacteriaceae; genus Flavobacterium. The sequence continues at coordinate 6,553 of CAIRNC010000188.1, read as the reverse complement.
AATCTTGGATACAAGTATAGCGAGCGATTTACTGCCTTCTTAAAATTTAATAATTTGGCAAACCAAGGCTATCAAAAATGGGTGAATTATCCTGTGCAAGGTTTTCAAGTTTTGTTGGGAGCGAGTTATAAATTTGATTTTTAGAATTCGTAAAATGAAACACCAAATCCTTCAACATTATAAGCAATTGCTACAAGACCGTATTGATGTTTTTCAGGATATGATTTTGGGCTTAACAATTGATGCACAAAATGATGCTAAAGGTTCAGCAGGCGATAAACATGAAACGGCCTTATCGATGATGCACTTGGAACAAGAAAAACTCAACCATAAATTGAGCGAAATCATGGCTCAAAAAACAATTTTAGATACAATTGATGCTGCTCAGGTTCATTCTAAAATTGCTTTAGGAAGTTTGGTGCAAACCAATGGAATGTGGCTTTTTATTAGCACCGCTTTACCAAAAATCACTATTAACGAAGTTACAGTTATTGCCGTTTCGCCTCAATCGCCATTGGGCAGTAAATTGCTAGGTAATACAGTAGGGTTTCGATTTGAAATTCGTACAACACCTTATTTGATAGAAACAATTTTGTAATTTGACTATCCTTAACTTTTACCAACACTTTATTTTTAGCCACAGATTTCACAGATTAACACGGATTATAATTTTAAAATTATGATAAAATCCGATCAATCAGTGTTATCAGTGTTCCATTTTTAGCATTTGAACTACTTAACGAACAGTCATATTTTATTTAAACCAAGTCTTACAATTTAGATAATTCTTACTTAAAAGTGGGAAAATTTCAAGTTTAAATGATTCATTTAGCTTTTTATCTATTTGTATAGTTTTTATATATCATTAATTTCTTCAAAAATAAGTACAGTTATTTATTTTTGAAAAAAAAAACATGAGAAAAATTACTTTATTTGCTTTCTTGCTTGCCTTTTCATTAGGTTTTGCTCAGACTTTACCTTTAGATTTTGAATCGACAACTATAAACTATTCATTTACAGATTTCGATGGGGGAGTTGCTACAAAAATTGCAAATCCACAAATTTCAGGTATAAATACAAGTGCTACAGTAATGCAAATGGTAAAAGGTGCAGGCGCCGTTTGGGCTGGAAGTAAAATAACAATGGCAAATCCAATTGATTTTACTACTCAAAGAGTGATAAAAGTAAAAGTTTTCTCTCCTGTTGCAGGAATTCAACTGATGCTTAAATTTGAAGGAACAGGCTCATTTACTTTTCAAAAATTATCGGCTCCGGTTACAACAGCTAATGTATGGGAAGAATTGACTTTTGATTTTTCGAATGATGCTGTAAATAATTTAAACAATCAAATTGTCTTTATGTTTAATTTTGGAAATCAAGGCGATGGAAGTGCCAATTCTACATATTTGTTTGATGATGTCACACAATCAGCCGGTACTGGGCCAATTTTAGATTTGCCCGTTTTACCATTACATTTTGAATCAACTTCAATAGCGTATCCATTTACCGATTTTGGAGGAGGGGCAACTACAATAATGGCAAATCCCTATCCAGATGCAATTAATCCAAGTGCAACAGTTGTGCGATTAATCAAAAATCCAGGTGAAAATTATGGAGGAAGTGTCATTCAAATGGCTGGGCCTATAGATTTTTCAAACAATAAAATTGTAAAAGTTAAAGTTTGGTCACCAATTGCTGGAAAAAAATTGTTGTTGAAATTTGAAGGCAGCCCTATAGATTTTGATAATGGCGCTTTTGAAACAGAAGTAACTATTACAACAGCAAATGCTTGGGAAGAATTAACATTTGATTATAATTCGCCTACTTTATTCCCACCGGTTAATAATAATGATAACAAAATTGTTTTTTTCTTTGACTTTGGTAATCAAGGCGATGGCGGACAAAACTCAACCTACTATTTTGACGATGTCTCTTTTTCGCAATCTTTATCAGTACCATCAGTTACTGTTTCTGAATTTAAAATGTATCCAAACCCAGCTTCACACGAAATAACCATTGAAACTATTGGCGAAATTCAAAAAGTAGCAATTTGCAATTTATTAGGTCAAGAACTTATTTCTAAATACCCAAATTCAAATGCAACAACATTCCAGATTGGAGCATTTAAAAATGGAATTTATATGGTCAAAACGACTATTGATGGCAAGGAATCATTATCAAAATTCGTAAAAGAGTAGTTCAAATATAAACTTTTGTTAACAGATAAATTATAAAATTTTAATTGGTTTTAATTACTGTTTTAACAGATTTCATAATTTGTCAATTGAATTCTTGTTTCATTTCAAGACTTTAACTGTGTATTAAAGCATTGTTTTTGTATATAAATACTATACATTTCCTCTACATTTGAATTTATTTTGCAATTAAAGGAGATTTTATTATTCGTGTTTTTGCAAATAAGGCTTCAATGGTAATTAATATGCTTTGTTTCAACTTTATTTGCTGTATAGTTTTTATTTAAAAATATTTTTAGTAATTGTTTAATTGTCTTGTAACTTTGTATAAGTAGCATACAGTTTTTTTTAAGTTTTAATTCCAAGTTTACAATTCGATGTAAATTAGAATTAGATTGGAAAAAACAGTGTTGCTAAAAAACATTATTTTAATAGAAATAATTGTTCTAAAACTATTTTTTTAAACTTTCAATGAAAATTAAATATCAATTTATAGCCGTATCATTATTTTTTTTAACTCAAGCAATCTCTTATGGACAATTGGGATTTTGCACCGGAAGTAAAGGAGATCCTGTTTTTAAAGAAAATTTTGGAAGTGGTACAAATTATGGTCCAGCGTTGCCTTTTGGTACTACAAATTATGCTTATGTTTCTAGCGGTTTCCCCCAAGATGGTCAATATACTTTGTTTTATCGAACCAATTTAATAGCTGGAAACTGGCTCTATTCTTTAGACCATACTCCAGATACTGAAGTTGACGGAATCAATGGAAAATCATTAATTGTTAACGCAAGCAATGTTTCTGGTGAGTTTTATAAAAAAATTGTAAGTGGCTTGTGTATTAATACTACTTTTGAGTTCACAGCTTGGGCAATCAATATTTACAATTCAAATTCAAACGGTTGCTCTGGCACAGGAATTCCAGTTAATATTAAATTTGAAATTTGGGACGCTACCGAAACGATATTGTTAAAATCAGGTGATACAGGGAATATTAATGGAACTTCAATTCCAATTTGGACTCAGTTTGGATTGGTTTTTACCACAACTTCACAAACCTCCGTTGTTTTAAAAATGAAAAATAACGGCACAGGTGGTTGTGGAAACGATTTGGCAATTGATGACATTATGTTTCGCTCCTGTGGCGATTTTACAACTGTAACTAGCCCTTTAACTACAGGAAATATATATACTGTTTGTCAAAATTCAGGGCCAATTAATAGTATATTAAATGCTGTAACATCAGGAACAACAACTCATGTGTATCAATGGCAAGAAAGTTTTGATGGAATCAATTGGACATCAATTACTGGTGCAAATTCAAGTACTTATACAACACCTGGAATCACTACAAACAGGCATTACAGAGCAAAAGTAGCACAAGATATTGCGAATCTGAACAACAGCTATTGTTCGACAATTTCAGAAGAGTTTGATTTTGTATTCGATTCCCCTTTAGCTCCGCAAACTGGAGGTGACAAAACGATTTGTTTTAATGATCCTATTCCAAATTTAGCGGTAACTACAAATTCTGGTGAAGGTGTCAATTGGTATGATGCTTCTACGGGAGGAAATTTAGTGCAATCAAATTCCCCATTTTATACGCCAACCTTAGCAGGCACTTTTTATGCTGAGTCCTTTTCAGTAAGTAGTAATTGCAAAAGTGTCAATAGAACCCCTGTTTCGCTCACTATTTTACCACAACTAAATGCAAATATTTCAGCAGCGGCCTTATCTATTTGTTCAGGAACTTCAACAACAATATCAATCAATGGCACGCCTAATGCAATTGTATCTTATACGGTTGATGGGGGAGCAAATCAAACTATTTCATTAGGCACAACGGGCACAGCTGTAATTACAACACCACTTTTAAATGTATCAAGTAGTTATACTTTTTCATCAATATCTGTAAATTACGGCACAACTATTTGTAATAAAAATCTAACGGATGTAATTCCAATAACTGTATTTCAATCGCTTACGGCATCTATTTTGGGAGCAACAACCATTTGTTCAGGAAGTATTACACCGGTTACATTTAGTGGCACTCCAAATTCAGAATTGACTTACAATATAAATAATGGTGTAAACCAAACACTTACATTTGATGCTTCTGGAACCGTAACCTTAAATTCGACATTACTTTATACCGACACTACTTATACATTGGTTCAAGTTGCATCACAAGGTACTTCTATTTGTACAAAATCATTATCAGATTCCATTTTGATTAAAGTAAATGCTTTGCCAACAGCAAACATTACTGGTTCAACAAGTATTTGTTCAGGAAGTTCGGCACAAATTTCGATTACTGGAACTCCAAATTCGACATTAACGTATACAATTGATAACGGATCAAATCAGACTTACAGTATTGACGCATCAGGTTTAGGCACAATTAATACATCTAATTTATTTTCAAATAGTAATTATTCGTTTTTGAATATTTCGACAAATACACTGCCAACTTGTAGTCAATTGTTAAATGGAAGTACGGTTTCAATAGCCATAAATAATTCTCCTACAGTTACCTATACTGGAAATACTACTTTTTGTTCCGGTTCTACTTCTTCAATTGTGCTGTCATCTAACAGCGCTGGTATCAACTTTTCATGGACAGTGGTTCAAAATGGAACAACAGGTGCAATTGCTGGCATTGGAAATTCCATAAATCAGCAACTTCAAACAACAACTGGTGCAACGGGAACCGCAATTTATAATGTTACACCAATATTGAATAATTGTTCGGGAACACCAATTTCAATACCTATAACGGTTAATGCCCTTCCGATTCCAAGTATAGTAGATGGTGCAATTTGTTTGGATCAGACAACTCTTACTGCAATTCAGCCTTATAGTATAGATACGCAGCTAAACGCAAATACAAATAGTTTTGTTTGGTATCGCAATGGAATTTTACTTCCAACAGTGAATAGTAGTATATACCAAGCAAATGTATTAGGCGTTTATGGAGTGATAGTAACTGATACAGCCTCGGGTTGTTCTTCAGGTTTAGTAGAAGTTACAGTAATTGAAACCTTGCCAGGACAATCAATTTCAGTATTGCAAACGGAAGCATTTAGTGAAAATGCAACCATTTTGGTAAATGTTACAGGTGGTCAAGGGCCATTTTTATACCAATTGGATTATGGTAGTTTTCAAAGTTCAAATGTTTTCAATTCGGTAACTTCAGGCATTCATACGATTACGGTTATTGACGATAGCAACTGTACTCATTTATTCAACACCATTACTATTGTTGATTATCCGCGTTTTTTCACACCAAATAATGATGGAATTAATGATACTTGGAATATCAAAAGTGCGAATTCGAAAGCAAAAATTACTATTATAGACCGTTATGGTAAAGTATTAAAACAATTGAGACCAATCGATTTGGGTTGGGATGGTACATTTAATAGTAAAAACCTACCTGCGGATGATTATTGGTTTACAATTGAATATTTAGAGCAAGGCACTACTAAAATTTTCAAATCCCATTTTACATTGAAAAGATAATATCACTTATGCTTAAAAACAAAAATTAAAATAATTTTTGTTTTTGAAAAACTTTAATGAATTTTGCTGCAAAACACGAAATGGTTATTTTGAATTTTATCAAACTAACTTTGTTACATAATTCAAAATGAAAAAAAGCATCTACAAATTTATATTTTACCGCCTAATGGGTTGGAAAATAGTAGGCGAGATTGACCAAAATTTAGAAAAATGTGTTATGATGGTGCTACCGCATACCAGTTGGCATGATTTTTATTTAGGCATTTTCACCAGAGGAATTACTCAATTAGAGATGAATTATGTCGCTAAAAAAGAATTGTTCTCCTTTCCATTTGGATTTTACTTCAAGTACATGGGAGGCGAACCTTTAGACAGGTCTGGTGGGTTGAATAAAGTGGATGCTATTGCTGAGATTTTTAAAAGGAGAAAAGTATTTCGTTTGGCGATTGCGCCTGAAGGCACTCGAAAAAAAGTTACAGAACTTAAAACAGGATTTTATTATATAGCATTAAAAGCAAATGTTCCAATTCTACCTGTTGCGTTTGATTTTGGTAAAAAACAAGTCGCTATAGGAAAACCTCTTTTTCCTTCTGGAAATATTGAAGATGATATGAAGATTTTAGAAAGTCATTTTGTAAATGTAAAAGGAAAAATTCCTGAAAACAGTTATGAAGTTTCTTGTTAAATAAACTACGGGCAATAGGAAACAAATTTGCCATTACTGTAAAAGATTACTATTTTATCAATACTTACTTCACTGGATAAAATAGGCTTATTTTCAAAAGTATTTACTTCTTTTTTTGTTGATGCAATCTCTTCATCAGGCACATTTATTT
>CAIRNC010000187.1 GCA_903879875.1 uncultured Bacteroidota bacterium | reverse complement strand
TTTCCTTTTTTATCCAATACCCAAAAAGGACCGCCGCCTGGTTCGCCTTCATTTTTTACCATGCCACATACTCTAATTGGGCGGTTTAAATAGGTGGATAAGGCAATCATTTTGTTCGCTAAGGTATATTTTGAAAATTCTTCACCTACTTCAATATTTAGTTTTTCTTTTGCAAAAAGAACGATATTTTCAATATCTTTTTCTGAAATAGCACCCGCATCTATGGCTTTCAAATAGGAAAAAATTTGTTCTTGCAATTCAATTAAAATGCCAGCTAATGCTTTTTTATAAAGTGCAATTGCTTCTATCTGATTGTGAATTACATTATCGATGTTTTTAATAAAAACGATATCGGCGCATAAATCATTCAGGTTTTCAATTAAAGCACCATGTCCGCCTGGACGAAAAACTAATTTTCCGTTTTCATTTCTAAAAGGATTATTTTTTAAATCAACTGCGAGCGTATCAGTGATTTTATTTTGATAAGAAAATTTAGTATTAATAGTTTGATTATACCGTTGCTCTATGTCATACTTTGATTTCTTGATGATATGTTCAAAAGCAAGTTGGTGTTCTTCGGAAACCGTAAAATGAATATGGGAGCAATTTTTTGCACTTGAATAATAAACACTTTCTAACAAATGCTCCTCAATAGGTGTTAAGCAATAGTTTTCATAACTATGAAAAGGTAAAATACCTTTGGGCTTATTGGCAAAATCGAAATGACGTGGCGATAACATTGTTTTAATAAAATAAAAATCCCTTAAATCTTTTGACCAATTTTTATAATTAGAATAATTTTTTTGAAGTTCTAAAAGTATTTTATCGTAAAAAGGAAATTTATCTAAACCTACTAAAAATACAGATAGGGAAGTTGCTTTTTTTCTATTGATATAGGCGTTTATAGTTTCTTCTTCTACATTAAAGTCATGGATAAATTCATTTAAAAATTTAAACATTCGGCTTGCTGCGCCAGAGGCTGGAACGAATTTTTTGAGTTTAAGTTGATTCTTTTTGTCGTCAAAGTATGTGGCATAATTCACAAAGTCGGCTTCATTAAGCACAACAATCCCGTCACCTTTAGTAGCCGGTCTGTCTAGAATGGTTTTTGCAATTCCTTTCCGAAAAATAGATAATTGATTTTTAATGTTTTCAATAGAGACGCCGTGTTCGTATATCTGAACAAAATCATCCCCCGAAAAACCCATTTGCAAAGCCATTTCTAGATTTTCTGTAATAGCGATAGCTTGGCTTAAACGTTGGTTTTCATCTCCTTTTAACGTGATGAAAGGTTTATTATTTTCAATTAAAGCGGTTTTAAAAAGTTCAAAAGTAGCTAATCTGTTTTCGGGTCTGTCTCTTAAATCATCTTTTTCCCAAGGAACATCAATGTCAGTTAAAAAAAACAAGTCGTATTTGTGTTTACGTGCGGCTTTGTCAACATGTTTCGGGCAATGATTGTAATACAGTTCTGAAAACACTTTAGTAACCAGCACATTGGTATCGCAAAAAAGAAATCGGTTGGCTTTTAATAAGGTTTCGTTTTCCAATTGGGTTTGACCAATAGCTATTGGTAGCATATCGGATTCGTTGCAAATTTCATTAGTTGCATCCCATTTTTCTTGCAAATAGTCACGGGCAAATTCGGGTGTCCAAGCGGTGTTGAAATGTTCGGCAAGTGCTTTTGAAAGCGTTGTTTTTCCAGTAGATTCTGGACCAAACATAACAATTTTTATAATGGTGTTATCACCAATTATTGGCGTGATTTGTTTAAGGTTTTCTTCCATTCTGTATAGCCAAAAACGGCAATTATTGTAAATACTAAATATTGTAATGCTAACATTCCTAAGCCACGATAGACGTAGAGCGGAACAACAATTAAATCACCAATGATCCAAAGTGTCCAATTTTCAATTTTTTTCTTTGCCATAAACCACATTCCGGTAAAGAAAATGCCTGAGGCAAGAATGTCAAAATAATTATCGGTTTTTATTTTATAGTCGAAATAATTATAGACGCCGAAAACTACAAAAATTGTAAGGATAAACAATACGATTCCTGTTATTTTTTCGCTGTTAGTTGTTCTTGACACGGGAAGATTGGCGCTATTATTCTCTTTTCGAGTCCAATTGTACCAGCCGTAAATGCTCATAATAGAAAAATAGCCATTAAGCAGCATGTCGCCTAAGTAGCCCGCAAGGAATAATAAATAGGTAGTAATGATAGTGGCAATTAGTCCAGAAGGATACACCCCAATGTGCTCGTTTTTAGCCAACCAAACACTCACAATCCCAAAGATAAAAGCAATGAGTTCTAATACGATTTGTATTGTGGAGGCGTTTTTGTATTGCGAAAACAGAAAGTCAAACATAAAGCGGAGGTTCTTGGTTTTAGGTGGTAGGTTATGGGTAGTAAGTGGTAGGCAAAAGTAAAAATTTAAAATCTTACATTTTTACAAAAGCACTGAATATTAAAATAAATAAAATTCCCATTAGCTATCACCTACAACCTAACTACTCCTTAACCAAACGAATCGATTTAGTATTCCCTCCTTGAGCAACGATTACATTGTAAATTCCACTTGAATAATTTTGACCTAAAGTGATGTTTTTAACATCAATGGCATTTATAACTTTGTTTTCTATTTGTCTTCCCATCATGTCAAATACTAAGAGGGAAACAGTTTCATCATTTGCACCTTTAATTTTAAAGTTAAACACGTTATTTGATGGGTTTGGATAAGCTATTAAATCAAAAGCATTGGTTGCTGAAAAAGGGGTAACACCTAAAGCTTCAGTAATTATAAAATCTGTCCAAACACTAGTAGCTTCATATAATGATGCTGTACCGTTGGGCACATTTAATACAACAGTAGGTGTATTAACGTTTTGAAATGCTGTATAGCTGGTTAACAAAGGAGTTGACCATTCAACCGTAACCGATGTTAAGCCAGTACAACCATCAAAAGCATTAGGATTAATGTCAGTTACCGAGTTTGGTATTGTTATCGATGTTAAACTAATGCAATTAAAAAAAGCAGCAACATTAATGCTAATTACAGAGTTTGGAATAGTAACCGATGTTAAACCATAACAATTAGCAAAAAGACCATGACTAATGTTCGGTATCGAGTTTGGAATAGTAACCGATGTTAAATTAGTACAATTCTGAAAAGCATTAATACCAATATTAGTTACCGTGTTGGGAATAATAAATGATGTTAAACCTGAACAATACATAAAAGCTTCATTCCCAATGATATTTACCGAATTTGGAATAGTGACCGATGTTAAATTAGAAGAATAATAAAAAGCACTTTCACCAATACTAGTGACCGAATAAGTAACATTGTTGTAACTAACTTGTGCAGGTATGATTACACTCCCAGTTGCTTGCCCAAATTGAGTTGTAACTTCAGCAGTGGTGGACGATTTGACAATGTATTTTATACCGTCAAAATTAAAAGTTTGCGCAAACCCGTGCTGCCAAACTAAAGTTGCAAAAAGCATTAAAAAAATAATTTTTTTCATGATTGTATTTTTCTGCCTTAGGCATAGCAGACTCGCCCCGTTTTTTTGTGGTAACTGAACTCCACGTATTTTAAAATTCAACCCCGTCAGGGTCTATTTTAAAAAAAATATCGAAATAAACTATCCTACTATTGGCGCTATGTTTTCGGGGCTACTGCCTCGGTGGGCTATAATATTGGCGTAATAAGGACGTGGAAAAGGTACTTTTTTCATGTTTCATTTGTATTAACAGGTTAATAATCCCAAACTTAATAAATAAATTTATACAATTTAAAAAAAACTTTAGGTTTTGAAGAAGGTTTTGAAAAAGTATACTTTTTAGCTTTGTTGGCATTCCGAGAGAGAAAAACACTATTATTGTTCAAAAAAGTTTAAATTGTTTTCGAAAGCAGTGCCAATAACGACCAAATCGGCACCCGATTTGTAGGCATTTTGAATGCCTTGCTCATCTACAATGCCGCCACCAACGAGTATTGGCATCTTGCAGTTGCTGGAAACCAATTGAATAACGTCTAGCGGAACCGCTTGTTTTGCGCCACTCCCCGCTTCAAGATAAATCAATTTGTTGCCAAGCATTTCGCCTGCAAGGGCGGTTTGTAGAATATAATTCGGATTATTTCGAGCCAAAGGCGTTGTTTTAGAAACGCGTGCTACGGCAGTTTCTGAACCACTTTCGATCAAAATATATCCTGTCGAAATAATTTCGAGTTGGGTCTTTTTTAGAATAGGAACAGCATTTACTTGATGGTCTATCAGAAAATCGGGGTTTCTACCCGAAATTAAAGAGAGGAACAACAGGGCATCGGCTTGGTCAGAAATTTGAGAAGGGTTACCTGGAAACAGCACTATCGGCAAAGCGCAATTTCTTTTAATTTTAATAATTAATTCGTCCAGAATATTGTTTTCGACAAGACTTCCGCCAATAAAAATGTGTGTGGCGGGCGATTGGTTTATTTTTTCAACCAACACGGCTATAGTATTAAGGTCGATTTTGTCAGGATCGAGCAGAATGGCGAGCAGTTTCTCGTTTTTTAATTTAGAATTTAGAATGTGGTTGTAAATGTTAGTCATTTATAGTTTCGATGGTTAAACCTAACTGGTTTTAGATAGTAAAGAAATTATTCTTCAAAAGCATACACTAAAGTAAAACCTTCAAAAGATTCAAAAAAGATTTGGAAGGTTCCAGAAACGTGTTCCATGGTCAATGTAGCCGTGGTTTTTGTATCATGAAGCTCAAAAGGATGTACAAAAATGTTGTTTTTAAAACTGATTCCTTTTTCGTTACAAATTTTAAAAACGGCTTCTTTTGCGCCCCAAAGAATGGTTATGCCTTCAATATATGAATTAAAGTCAGACTGATTCAGGTAATTGTGTTCGGCATCGCCAATAAATTTGGGCGCTATCTTTACGGACTTTTCGCGCTGTTTTTCAATATCAATTCCTACGCTTTCGTTGCTGATGATAATGGTCGAAAACTCATGTGAATGTGAAATGGAAATGTGCTTTCCGTCTAATAAATTAGGTTTGCCTGTTTCGTCATAAAACAAATCGAAGTCGGTATAGTTATTTTCTTGTAATAACTTTCGCACGCTCA
>CAIRNC010000186.1 GCA_903879875.1 uncultured Bacteroidota bacterium | reverse complement strand
TAATTTTCTTTTGTTCAGGATTTGTTTTTTCACAATCTAAAATTGAAACCTATTTAAAACCAACTGATTCATTAGATAACAAAAGGCTAAAAACTATTGTAATAACGGAAAGTGTTTTGGCTTCTACAGCATTAATTGGCCTAAGCGAACTTTGGTACAACGAATACCCAAAATCAAGTTTTCATTTTATCAACGACAATTCTGAATGGTTGCAAATGGACAAGATAGGACATATTTACTCCTCCTATCATATCGGAAAGATTGGCGCAAGTGCTTTAAAATGGAGCGGCGTTAGTAGAAAAAAACAATTAATTTATGGGGCAACATTAGGTTTTGTCTTTTTGTCCGTTGTAGAAGTGTTTGATGGCTATTCCACCGAATGGGGAGCATCCAGTGGTGATATTATAGCTAATGCAACAGGAACTACTTTATATGTTTCACAAGAATTACTCTGGAAGGAACAGCGAATCATTCCGAAATTTTCATTTCACACCACATCCTACGCAGCCTATCGTCCAAATGTATTAGGAAGTTCTGTAAGTGAACAAATTTTAAAAGATTATAATGGACAAACTTATTGGCTTTCAGCTAATATTAATTCTTTTTATAAAAATGAAATCTTACCAAAATGGTTGAATTTAGCCATCGGTTATGGTGCCGAAGGAATGATTTCTGGAAATGTGTCATCAAATACGACAAATTCCCTATCGGAAAGGTCAAGATTTAGACAATTTTATGTAAGTTTTGATGTTGATTTATCCAAAATTGAGACAAAATCACACCTTTTAAAAACCTTTTTTTGTATTTTTAATACAGTCAAAATTCCTGCTCCTACCTTTGAAATCAATGCCTCTGGAGCTTCTCAATTTCACCTATTTTACTTTTAGAAAAAATTAACAGCTTGATAATCAGGTTTTATTTATTTTACTGTATATTTGCACTGTAGAAATTTCTCGATGTGACAGGTCTTGAAGAAAAACAAATTATGATAAAAAAATGGATATTTTACACTAGCATTGTAACCATCGTAGCTTTTATAAGCGCTGGTTTTAAACCTTTACAACAAGAAAAAAACCACTGGTTTTTCAACATCGAAAATGAAGAATTACTTCATTTACTTCCTTCAACTGAAGTTACAGATTACTCCAACTTCAACGCTCCTCACACAGGAAAATCTTTTACTGGATTTAAAGAAGCAATTGCTTTTAAAGAATCCCAAGGTCAATTCAAATTAATAAATTCTTTAGGTTATATGGGTAAATACCAGTTTGGTATTGCTGCATTACGAACCATTGGAATTAACAACACTACCGCTTTTTTGAACAATCCTGGTTTACAAGAACTTGCATTTGTAGTTTTACTTGCAAAAAACAAATGGGAATTAAAAGATGAAATTGAGAAATATGATGGAAAAGTAATAAAAGGAATAAAAATCACAGAATCCGGAATATTAGCAGCGGCACATCTCGGAGGTGCAGGTTCTGTTAAAAAGTTTTTAAAAACTAAAGGAAATCGATCCATCAAAGATAACTACGGAACATCACTTAAAAGTTATCTAAAAAAATATGGTGGCTATGACACCTCATTTATCGTTGCTGATAACGATGCGAATGTAAAAAACAAATAATCGTCAAACGCTTATTATTAAAACAATAAAACCTGCTTAAAGCAGGTTTTATTGTTTTAATTACATTTTGTGAATAATAAAAATTGTTGGTCGATTATGCAAATCAATTTTAGCTTTTTTCCAATCTGAAATACGCTTTGTTTTAATGTATTCCGTTGGTAATGTGATATCAGCAGCTATACAAAGATGAGTTGCAGGGTTCAAAGATTGTAGAATATCTTCTAACATTTTATTATTTCGATAGGGGGTTTCAATAAACAATTGCGATTGGTTTTTATCTACCGAAAGTTTTTCTAAAGCTTTTAGAGTGGCTCTCTTTTCGGAGGCATCAATCGGAATATAGCCATTAAACGCAAAACTTTGTCCATTCATTCCAGATGCCATCAATGCTAACAATATTGAAGAAGGTCCTACTAATGGAATAACTTGAATTCCCTTTTCATGAGCCAATTTAACTATTACAGCTCCTGGATCTGCAACACCAGGGCATCCAGCTTCACTCATTAAACCCACATTCTTTCCTTCTAAACAAGGTTGAAGCATGGCATTATGTTCTGAGACTAAAGTTCGTTTGTTCAAAGCACTTAAATTTAAAGTGGCTTGAACTTTATCTGGATTACAACTTTTTATAGATTTTCTTGCCGTCTTTTCATTTTCAACAATGTAATCGTCAATAAAATCAATGGCTCTTTTTATGGTTTGTGGCAAAACATCATTTGGATCTGATTCACCCAAAGTGGTTGGAATTAAATATAATTTCCCAAGTGAAGATATTGATTCCATTTTAATTTTATTAGAAATTAGTGTTGTTGAAATTTACTTGAAATACAATCACAGGCTTGATCAAGCATTTTATAAACAATTGAAAATCCGTTTTCTAAACCAAAATATGGGTCAGGAACATCTACATTTTCATTGATAAAAAGTGAATTCAAAATTAGTTTTACTTTTGATTTTGAAGCTTCGTCTGGCGCCAATTGGATAATGTCTTTATAATTGGAATTATCCATGACATAAATAAAATCGAAAATATAAAAATCTTCCTCTTTAAATTGTCTCGCTCTTTGATTTGAAATATCAAGTCCATTAATTTTTGCCACTTCAATGGATCTTTTATCTGGTTTTTGACCCACATGATAATTGGAAGTGCCCGCAGAATCTACTATAAAATTATTTTTTGGTAATTTTGATGCTAAAATTCCTTCTGCCAAAGGTGATCGGCAAATGTTTCCCAAACAAACCATTAAAATTTTAATAGGCATTTTTAGAGCGAAAGCTTTTTTTGAATATCATCCACGTACTTCTTAAATTGCTTGTCTGTGGTAACTAAATTATCAACAGTTTTACAAGCATGAAGCACTGTTGCATGATCTCTATCGCCTATTTGTGAACCAATATTGGCTAAAGAAGCTTTAGTGAATTTTTTTGCAAAAAACATAGCTAACTGTCTAGCTTGTACAATATGACGTTTTCTAGTTTTGGATTGCAATGTGTCTAAATCCAATTGAAAATAATCAGAAACTACTTTTTGAATATAATCGATTGATATTTCACGTCTAACATTTTTAACAAATTTTTCAACAACTTGTTTAGCTAAATCTAAGGTTACTTCTTTTTTATTGAAAGAAGATTGTGCAATTAAAGAAATTATTGCTCCTTCAAGCTCACGAACATTTGATTTGATGTTTCGAGCAACATATTCTAAAATTTCTTCAGGAATTTCAACGCCGTCACGATATAAAATATTTTTCAATATTTTAATTCTAGTTTCATAATCGGGTTGGTAAATTTCAGCAGAAAGTCCCCATTTAAAACGCGATAATAAACGTTGCTCAATATCTTGCATATCTACAGGTGCTTTGTCAGAGGTCAAAATAACCTGTTTCCCGTTTTGGTGCAAATAATTAAAAATATGAAAAAACACATCTTGAGTTCCAGTTTTACCTGATAAAAACTGAACATCATCAATGATTAATACATCAATCAATTGATAAAAATGAATAAAATCATTTCTATTGTTTTTCCTTACAGAATCAATATATTGTTGTGTGAAAACTTCAGCAGATATATATAAAACTGTTTTTTCTGGATATTTATCTTTAATTTCAACTCCAATGGCATGTGCCAAATGTGTTTTACCTAATCCAACGCCACCAAAAATTAATAATGGATTAAATGATGTTCCTCCAGGTTTATTGGCAACAGCCATTCCAGCAGATCGAGCCAATCGGTTGGAATCGCCTTCTAAGAAATTGTCAAAACTATAATTGGCATTGAGTTGTGATTCTATTTTTAAATTTCTGATTCCTGGAATTACAAAAGGATTTTTTAATTCTGGATTAAGATTTTTAAATGGAGCATCCACTTCCTGAGTTTTCATTGGAGCTCTATTGGAGCTTGGTAATTGTTCTGTAAAAGGTTGTTTATTGCCATAAGTGTTTTCCATTTTAATTTTATAGATTAACTTTGCATTTTCACCAAGTTCTTTTGTGAGAGCAACCTTTAATAATTTAACATAGTGATCTTCTAACCATTCATAAAAAAATTTACTAGGAACCTGAATGTATAAAGCATTGTCGGTTAATTCAATTGATTTAATCGGCTCAAACCAAGTTTTAAAGGCTTGGTCTTGTATATTGTCTTTTATAAAAGTAAGACAATTTCCCCATACAGATTGAGCAGTTTTAGTCATGAATTCTTTAAAATTATTTTGTTTGTTAATGTTTATCTTACAAAAAAGAAGTGTTATCTTCTACTGTTATTAGGGGTTACAAATATGTGAATAAATATCTTTATAAAAAAAAAAAAAGGTGTTGAATTTGTAAAAATATTATTGTAAGTAAGGTTAGAAAATTGTTAAATTGAAT
>CAIRNC010000185.1 GCA_903879875.1 uncultured Bacteroidota bacterium | reverse complement strand
GTAAGCATCTATCATCCCCTCAGTGACTTGAATATTGATTAATCCATTACTGTCGTAGCCCCCGTTTAGACTTCCATCTACATTCTGAAGCGATCGAATCCAAGAGGCTAAATTGTTTTGTAAGTTGCTATAAGTAGTGCTATTGAATTTAGCGGCATAATTATTTAAAGCAATTAATAACCAACAGTTATCTCCCATCCATTTCGTTCCGTTTGGGGTTCCGTTAACATCTCTAAATTGGGAGAAACCACCAGTGCCGGCGTTGAGTTCGCTTGAAATATGATTGTTGAAAAAATTGAAGATACTTTCCGCCTTTGCTTTGTCTCCTTTGGCAATAAAAACTAAAGCCGCCAGTGCATTGTCATAAAGAGAAACCATAGTGCCATTTTCAGTACTAGGCACCAAACCATTGGGCAATTGATTTTGATTGAACCAATTATAGACCGCAATTGAATTCGCGGTTTCTGTAATTACAGGCGCGCCATAAAAAGAAAGTCCAGATGTTGCACTGGTAACTGTTGTAGCATTAGGCGTAAAAGTATAGTAGGCGTCTTGTGGGGTAATCGATATCGCTCCATTTACGTTATCAATTTCAAATTTCCCTTGTGCATTGGTTACCACATAAGCATTGTTAGTATAGAATACTTTTATATTTGGAAGACCTATATTATAATTATTATACACCGTTCCCGAAATGCGATAGTAAGCTACTTCAGCATCTTGATGGGTGCAAGAAAAAAGGAAAAATAATAATCCTAAAAAACAAATGCTCTTTTTTCTTTTCATTCATTTGGAATTTTGAAAACTATGCTTCGAAAGGTACAAAGCTATTGATTTTTAACAATAAACCCTCGAAAGGTTGTGATTCCTTCGAGGGTATAGTTATTTTATCTGAATTGATATTTACTAAAATAGTAGTTATTGCAAGACTTCTTTCAAGAAAACCAAGAGGTGTTGCCAAGAGCGTTTGGCTGCTTTTTCGTTATAAGCTGCTCCTTTAGCATTGTCGGAACCTGCCTCAGGGTCGGTAAAGGCGTGAACGGCATTGGCATAATAAATCATTTGCCAGTCTGCTTTTGCTTCCCGCATTTCTTTTTGAAAATTGGTTACTTCTTCTGCTGATACATACGGGTCGTCTGCACCGTGGCAAACTAATATTTTAGCCGTTAGCTCTTTTGTTTCTCTAGTGCTGTCTTTTCCTAAACCACCATGAAAAGAGACTACACCTTGAACCTGCATTTGTGCTCTGGCCGCTTCCAAGGCTCCTGTTCCTCCAAAACAATAGCCAATTACTACAATTTTGTCTGGATTAGCACCTGATTTTATCAATTGTGCTAGCGCCAATTGGATTCTTTTTTGGTATTGGTCAATGTTCTTTTTATAATAGCCTGCGCGTTCACCAGCTTCTTTCCTGTCTTTTGGATAATTGCCTTCGCCATAAATATCAGCTACAAAAGTGTAATAGCCCAGGACCGCTAATTGTTCTGCAGTGTTTTTTGCGTGTTTGTCAATGCCAAGCCACGCGGGTAAGATTAGAACGCCTGGTTTGTCTTTGATGCTTTTTTTAAGCACCCCTTGAAAGCCATTTAGTTTTTGTTGGTTGTCCGTATAAGCTACCGGTTGAAGTTGCGCAAAAGTGGCAAAATTCATTAATAATACAATTAAGAGTAATACGTGTTGTTTTTTCATAGTCTTTTTGAGTTTCAACAAATGTCTGCAATTTTATTGGGGTTTGGAATGAAATGATATTATTTTAAGTAAAATGATTCGTAAAATTTTAGAAATGCTTTTCTGAAGCCTGTACTATACTCCTATCTTCTATTTATTAGGTGTTGAAAATAAAATCATGAAGTATTTCTATTTACTGTAGATTGCTTTTTAATAATGTTCTAGAAAATAGTATGAGATTTTAGATTATTTAATCGTACTTTTGTTTAATTATTAAAACAATAAGTTAAACAAAGTATTTTGAAACCAATTATTGCAACTTTAGAAAACGATACTTTTTCAGCTATACAACTTGATAGAATTATTGAAATGGCATGGGAAGACCGAACGCCTTTTGATGCTATAAAATTTCAATTCGGATTGTCAGAAGCCGATGTCAAGGCATTGATGAAAAAGGAATTAAAATTTCGCAGCTATAAACTCTGGCGCGAACGTGTAGAAAATTGTAAAACGAAACATGTTGCCAAACGAATTGATGTTATTGATCGGTTCAAATGCAACAGACAGCGCGGGATTTCAAACAATAAAATATCAAAACGTTAATATAAATACTATGGAAAAAGAACACCCCGATAATGTAGTGTATTCGAAAGAGAATGGATATAATGCAAGTGTATTGCCCTATTCTACTAATGTTGGTGCGCCAGTAATTCGAATGGACGATGTGGTTTCTTGGAAAAGTAGAGGCATTAGCAATGTCAATAAAGTATTTGAAAATAAGTTCAATGAGCTTAAAATTCAATATGAAAACTTAATGAAAGAATATGAATGGAACGAATTGGTTTATAGTGCTAAATTTCCATTCGAACCCGTGATTGGTGAAATCTATCATTTGTATAGCGGAGCCGATGGGATTAATTTTTTGTCTTTAATTGCTCCAAATGAATGGAATAAAGAACATATTGGCACTTTCAAACTGAACAGTGATAAAAAATGGATTGCAATTGAATACTAAAAAAAGGATTTAAAAGATGATAAAACACTTCTCCTCTGAAGCCATAAGTGAAATGGAAAAGCAAAATAGAGTTCACCTAATCAATAGTTTAGGTGGGTTTAAAAGTGCCACAATGATTGGTACTTCTGACTCTAATGGAAATACAAATTTGGCCATTTTCAGTTCGCTATTTCATGTGGGAGCCAATCCACCACTAATAGGTTTGATTTTTCGTCCAACGCCCCCAGAACGCAATACTTACAACAACATTATTGAAACTGGTTTTTTCACAATAAACCATATCAATGAAGCGATTTACCAGCAAGCACATCAAACATCGGCCCGTTATGATAAAAATATTTCTGAATTTGATGCTACAGGTTTGCATACCATCTTCAAAGACAACTTTTTTGCTCCTTATGTCGCTGAAAGTATCATTCAATTGGGAATCGCTTTTAGGGAAAAAATCGATATTACTTTGAATAGTACTACTATGATTATTGGAGAAATAGTTCAAATTTACATCCCCGAAGATTGCTTGTGTGAAGACGGTTTTGTCGATTTAGAAAAAGCCAATACCATCACTTGTTCTGGATTAGATAGTTATCACAAAACGGTGCAATTGGACCGATTGAGTTATGCAAAACCTGATAAAGCACTCACGTCACTACTTCACAATTGAAAAAAGCCATAAATATTGTTTGGTTCAAACGGGATTTACGTTTTATAGATCACGAACCACTTTTTTTGGCTAGTCAGGAAAATATTCCTGTTGTAATGCTCTATTTTTTTGAACCTTCGGTTATGAATTATGATGATTCGGATGTGCGTCATTGGCGTTTTATCTATGAATCACTTCAAGAAATGCAATCCAAATTGAATGGTACAGCAGCAAAGATTCACTGTTTCCACAAAGAAGTGGCTCCTGTTTTTGAAGCGCTACTAAAACAATATGATGTTCAAACTATTTTTTCTTATCAAGAAATTGGTAACAAAATCACGTTCGATAGGGATATTGCCATGCAATCTTTTTTTGATAAACATCAAATTCTTTGGAAGCAGTCACAAATGCACGGTGTCATTCGAAGATTAAAAACAAGAAGCAATTGGGATAAACGTTGGGAACAAGTGATGCGAGACGTTCCTAAAAAGATGGACTTGAATTCATTAATTGTAGAAAACTTAGACGCTAGTTTTTACGCTGAAACAAAAGGAGAAGAACTGCCAACAGCAATTACCACTCGCAATGAAAACTTCCAAAAAGGTGGCGAATATTGGGCTTGGCGCTATTTAGACAGTTTTGTAAAGGAACGCTATGTGAATTATAGCAAACACATTTCAAAACCAGCATTAAGCAGAAAAGGCTGTAGCCGATTGTCCCCTTATTTGACTTATGGGAATATCAGTATGCGAATGGTGTATCAATATACCAATCAGTTTTATGAAACTTCTAAAAACAAAAGAGCTATACTGAACTTTGTGTCCCGTTTGCATTGGCATTGTCATTTTATACAAAAATTTGAAGACGAATGTCGAATGGAGTTTGAGAATGTCAATCGAGCGTATAATAGTTTGATAAAGCCAAAAAATGAAACTTATATCAAAGCTTGGCAAGAAGGGAAAACAGGCGTGCCAATTGTGGATGCTTGCATGCGATGTTTGGTCACAACGGGTTATATTAATTTTAGAATGAGAGCGATGGTAGTATCGTTTTTTACCTTCAATTTGTGGCAAGATTGGCGGGAATTGCATTTCCTAGCACGGCAATTTTTGGATTATGAACCTGGTATTCATTACCCCCAAATTCAAATGCAATCTGGAACTACTGGGATTAATACTATTCGAATTTACAATCCTATTAAAAACTCTGAAGAACATGATTCTGAAGGAATTTTTATTAAAAAATGGGTTCCTGAATTAGCAGAAGTTCCTATTCATTTACTACACGAACCCTGGAAAATGAACGAAATGGAACAACAATTTTATAATTGTGAAATTAATAAAGATTTCCCAGCACCCATCGTAAACATAGAAGAAACCAGAAAATACGCCAGCGATATTGTATGGAGTTTTAGAAAAAAAGACGAAGTAAAGCAAGAAGGAAAACGAATTTTACAAAAACACGTTTCTAACCCCAATAAACCCAAAAATGAAAGGCGTAAAAAAACAAAACCTACCCAGTAAACCATGTATCGTTTGTAACAAACCTTTCACTTGGCGAAAAAAATGGGAAAAAGTATGGGAAGATGTGAAATATTGTAGTGATAAATGTAGAATGAATAAAAAATAATTTAGCCGCAGATTCACAGCTTTTTTAATCTTTTAAATCTGTAGCAAAATACCAAATAAATGTCAAAAACTCTAAGACTAATTCTCGGCGATCAATTAAACATAAATCATTCTTGGTTTCAAAATACTGATGATTCCGTTACTTATGTTTTAATGGAAATTCGTTCGGAAACCGATTATACTACACATCATATTCAAAAAATAGTGGGCTTTTTTTCGGCTATGCAAAATTTTGCTAAAGCACTAAAAGAGGCAAGTCATAACGTAATATATTTTTATTTGAATGAGGCTACCAACTTACAATCTTTTGATAAAAACATTGCGTTTTTAATTGAAAAAGAAGGTTTTACTCGTTTTGAATACCAATTACCAGATGAATACCGATTGGACGAATTATTAAAGAATTTTTGTAAAACACTTCCCATTTCTAGTTCGGTTGTCGATTCGGAACATTTTATGAGTTCCAGAAGTGAATTGGGTGATTTTTTTGATGGAAAAAAAACATTCTTGATGGAAAGCTTTTATCATATCATGCGAAAAAAGCACGATGTATTAATGCAAGGCGACAAACCTTTGACTGGAAAGTGGAATTATGATGGCGAAAACAGAAAAAAATTACCCAAAGACCACAAACCTACTCCACCTTTAGTTTTCAATAATGATGTTTCCGAAATTCTGGCTGAAATCAATAAAACCGATATCCAAACGATTGGAAACATTGACGCCAAAAATTTTGTTTGGCCTATTAATAGAAAACAATCGCTAACATTACTCGAATTTTTTGTAATGGAATGTTTATCGCTTTTTGGGAGTTACCAAGATGCAATGACCCCAAACGAATGGTCTTTGTATCACGCCCGAATTTCTTTTTCGATGAACATAAAATTAATTTCCCCTTTGGAAGTCATTCAGAGAGCCACACAAGAATGGGAAAATCGTCCAAACGAAATCGAATACAATCAATTGGAAGGTTTTGTTCGACAAATTATAGGTTGGCGCGAATATATGCGAGGCATTTATTGGAACAAAATGCCCGAATATGCCACAATGAATTATTTCGGACACGAAAATAAATTACCTGAATGGTTTTGGACAGGAAAAACAAAAATGAATTGCCTGAAAGATGCCATCAATCAATCTTTGAATTTTGGGTATGCACATCACATTCAACGATTGATGATTACTGGGAATTTTGCGCTTTTGGCTGGAGTTCATCCTGACGAAGTCGATGCTTGGTATTTAGGGATTTATATTGATGCGATTGAATGGGTAGAAATCACCAACACACGTGGAATGAGTCAGTTTGCCGATGGTGGAATTGTGGGTACAAAACCGTATGTAAGTTCGGCTTCATACATTGATAAAATGAGTCATTATTGCGGAAGTTGTTACTATAAAAAAGCATTAAAAACGGGCGATAAAGCCTGTCCATTCAACAGTTTGTATTGGAATTTTTATGATAAAAACGAAGATAAATTAGGTAAAAATCCCCGAATAGGAATGATGTACAATGTATGGCGAAAAATGCAACCCGAAGCCAAAGTCGAATTGTTGCAACAAGCCGATTATTATTTGAAAAACATAAATGATTTATGAAAACAGCCATCGTTTGGTTCAAAACCGATTTACGCTTACACGATAATGAAACCCTTATAAAGGCAATGTTGCAGAGTGATGCAATTATTCCCATATATTGTTTTGACGATTCTCATTTTGTCACTACTGAATTTGGATTCCAAAAAACGGGAAGCTTTAGAGCTCAATTTTTATTGGAATCCCTTATGGATTTGGATGCAACTTTAAGAACACTAGGTTCCGGTTTAGTGATTCTGAAAGGGAAACCGGAAGAAGAAATCCCAAAAATAGTTCAACAATACAAAGCGGCTAAAGTTTTTGCCAAAAGAGAAGTTTCCTATGAAGAAAAACAAACCGAAGCTCTGGTTCAAAAAGAACTCTTTAAATTAAAATGTGAGTTTCAAACTTTTAGCACTAGTACCTTGTATCATGCTGAAGACTTGCCTTTTTCAATAAAAGACATCCCTGATGTTTATACCAATTTCAGAAAAAAAACCGAAAAAGAAGCTACTATTCGTAAGGTTTTCGACAAACCAAATAAGATAAATTCTCCTTCAATTCCACCAATAAATTTACCTTCATTGGAAAATTTAGAATTAGAGTTTTCGAAATTAGATTCCCGTGCTGCCATAGCATTCAAAGGAGGAGAAACTGCTGCTCTAAGTCGATTGAAGCATTTCTTTTTTGAATCTAAAAGCGTTTCCCAATATAAAGAAACCAGAAACGGATTGATAGGTGCCGATTATTCTTCAAAATTCTCCGCTTGGCTGGCTTTAGGTTGTATTTCTCCCAGATTTATATATCAAGAATTGAAAAAATATGAACTTCAATTTGGTGCGAACGAATCTACCTATTGGTTGGTTTTTGAGTTGTTATGGCGTGATTATTTTAGATTTATGATGAAAAAACACACTATAAAATTCTTTCTTCAAGCTGGAATTCAAGGAAATACTCCCACTCCCACTCCATTGAAAAAAAAGAAACTGCAACAATGGATTGATGGAAATACTGGAGTAGCCTTTGTAGATGCCAATATGATAGAATTAAAACTTACGGGTTTCATGAGTAACCGCGGAAGGCAAAATGTAGCAAGTTATTTTTGTAACGATTTAAAACTCGATTGGCGTTATGGCGCAGCTTATTTTGAGCAACAACTTATTGATTATGATGTTTGTAGTAATTGGGGCAATTGGGCTTACTTGGCAGGAGTTGGCAATGACCTGAGAGGAAATCGTTATTTCAATATCGAAAAACAGGCTTTAGATTATGACAAAAATAAAAAATATAGGGATTTGTGGTTGCCTAAATTATAGTGAATTATAAAACACCTTCTATTAGCTACTAATAATGGCACACAGATGACACCTATTAAGCGGATTTTCTCTTATTTATTGAATAAAAATTCGTTTATCTGTTTAAATCCGTGTCAATTGTGTGCCAATTATTTTTTTTGTATAAGTAACGAACAGTACTATTTAAGTACTATTAGCCATTTTTAGGATTAATCTTCCTTCTGTCCCATCATCATTAAAAATGCTTTTAGAAATTCATCGATTTCTCCATTCATAACGCCATCAACATCGCTGGTTTCATAACCAGTGCGAACATCTTTTACCAATTTATAGGGGTGCATGACATAATTCCGAATTTGCGAACCCCATTCGATTTTCATTTTCTTGGCTTCGATTTCGTCTCGCAAGGCCTGCTTCTTTTTCAACTCAATTTCATACAATTGTGATTTTAACAACTGCATGGCTTTGGTTTTATTGTCTAGTTGTGAACGGGTTTCAGAGTTCTCAATAATAATTCCTGTAGGATGGTGACGCAAACGTACTGCCGTTTCTACTTTATTTACATTTTGTCCTCCTGCACCACTCGACCGCATGGTTTCCCATGAAATATCGGCTGGATTGATTTCGATTTGAATGGTATCGTCGGCAAGCGGATAAACATAAACCGAGGCAAATGAAGTGTGTCGTTTGGCATTACTATCAAATGGAGAGATACGCACCAAACGATGCACGCCATTTTCCCCTTTTAAGTAACCAAACGAATAATCGCCTTCAAACTCTAGTGTTACGGTTTTTATTCCCGCAGCTTCGCCTTTTTGAAAGTTCAATTCTTTGATTTTATAACCGTATTTTTCGCCCCACATCATGTACATACGCATGAGCATTTCCGCCCAATCACAACTTTCTGTACCTCCAGCACCTGCCGTTATTTGCAGCACAGCACTCAAACTATCGCCTTCATCAGACAACATGTTTTTGAATTCTATAGCTTCAATATGATTGTTGGTTTGTAGGTATTGCTCGTCTAATTCTTCTGCAGAAAGTTCCCCTTCTTTATAAAACTCATAAGCCAATTGCAATTCGTCAGTCATTTCAACGGACTTATTGTAATCCTCCACCCATTTTTTCTTAGATCGAAGATTTTTCACGTACAATTCTGCTTCTTTGGGATTGTTCCAAAAATCGGGAGCCAATGTTTTTTCTTCTTCGTTAGTAATTTCTATTAATTTGGCATCAACGTCAAAGATACCTCCTCAACGCACCAAGGCGCTCTACAATACCTCTAATTTGTTCGGTAGTTGTCATAAATTATATTTATTTTTGTGCCGCAAAAATAGATAAAAATTTACGAAGGGACAAGTCGCCACTTGTCGGTACTTATATAAAAATAAATATGGAAATCAATTTAATTAGTGATACGGTTACAAAACCCAGCCAAGAAATGTTACGTTTTATGTTTCAAGCCGAAGTTGGCGATGATGTTTACAAACAAGATCCAACTGTAATTGCTTTAGAAGCTAAAGTAGCGGCATTCTTTGGAATGGAAGCTGCACTGTTTTTTCCCTCTGGAACGATGGCCAATCAAACGGCTATAAAACTGCACACACAACCTGGCGAACAACTAATTGCCGATAAATGGGCACACGTTTACAATTATGAAGGGGGCGGTGCTTCCTTTAATAGTGGGGTATCTTGTTGTTTGCTTGATGGAAATCGAGGGATGATTACAGCACAACAAGTGGCAGGAGCTATTAATAATCCTGAATTTTATCACAGTCCGTCAACGAGTTTGGTGTGTGTTGAAAATACAACCAATAAAGGGGGTGGCGCCTGTTATGATATAGCTGAATTTGTAAAAATAAAAGCGGTTTGTGAGGCCAATCATTTGAAATTCCACTTGGATGGTGCTCGAATTTGGAATGCTTTGGTCGTTACAAAAGACAATCCAAAAGCGTATGGAAAAATCTTTGATACCATTTCGGTTTGTTTGTCTAAAGGTTTGGGAGCGCCAATTGGTTCATTGTTAGTTTCTGATGCTGCAACTATAAAAAGAGCATTAAGGATTAGAAAGATTTTTGGTGGTGGCATGCGTCAAGCGGGTTATCTCGCTGCTGCAGGAATCTATGCTTTGGATAATAATATCGAAAGATTGACGGAAGACCATCGTCGTGCGAAAGAATTAGGAACGGTTTTACAAAAATTGACTTGGGTTGAAAAAGTGGAACCTGTAGAAACGAACATTCTCATCTTTGAACTCAAAAAAGGATTGAATGAAAATCTTTTAATTGAAAAGCTCAAAGAGCGTAACATTCATATCAGTTCTATGGGACATGGAAAATTGCGTATTGTTACTCATTTGGATTATCGCGAAGTAATGCATTCCTATGTCATTGAAACTTTGGAGCGCATAGTTGTGAATTGTAACTAGGTAGTATTGATTCGTGTTTTTGTTGCCAAAAACTTATTAATTTATTTAATAAACCTTTTAAGCTTCTCCATTTTTCCCAGCGGTCATTTCAAACATTTCTAAATCAAAATAGACAATTGATGCGATGATATGATCAAAGATATCAGCCATGATGTATTCGTAATTTTCAAAACGTTTGTCACTAGAAAAAGCATAGATTTCTAAAGGTATGCCGTGTGGTGTAGGTTGTAGCTGTCGGCATAACAAAATCATTTCTTTGTTGATACCCGGATAATTCATTAAATATTGGGTAATGTATTTTCTAAACAGTCCAAAATTGGTCAAATTCCTACCGTTGATAGCTAATGATTTATCAATATTATGACTGGTATTGTAATGGTCTATTTCTTTATTTTTTTTGGTTAAATACTCACTAATGAGTTGTATTTTTTTAAGATTTTCCAACTCTTCTTCCTTAAGAAACCGAATACTGCTGGGTTTTATCAAAATAAACCGTTTGATTCGTCTACCATCTGACCCCAACATGCCTCGCCAGTTTCTGAAAGAATCTGAAATAAGACTATACGTCGGAATTGTAGTGGTGGTATTATCAAAATTACGCACTTTTACGGTAGCAAGATTAATCTCAATTACATCTCCGTCGGTTCCAAATTTATCCATGGTTATCCAATCACCAATGCGGACCATATCGTTTACAGAAACCTGAATACTGGCCACAAATCCTAAAATAGTGTCTCTGAAAATCAATAAAATAATTGCTGAAACTGCTCCGAATGTACCAATTAAAGTGCCGATAGAAGTGTTGAACAAAAATAGAATAATGGCAATAACACCAAAAGTCCATAGTACAATCATAATGACCTGTATGTAGCTGTCTATAGGTTTGTCACTGTATCTTGGAATTAATTTGAGGTAATCTTTTAAAGCGTTAAAAACAGAACGTGTAATCCATAGTACTAAAAGTACAATGTAAATACCTATTAGTTTACCAAAAACACCTTCCCAATAGATAAAATGTTTTAAGATTATAGGCACTACTTTATATATAAACAAAAGCGGAATCAAGTGTGCTATGTATTTGGCGGTTTTGTTAGAAACTAACAAATCATCAAATTTGGTTTTGGTTTTTCGGGCAATCAAAATCATGCTTCGTACCAAAACATAACTAAAAACTAGATATATAGCGTAAGATAATAGACACAAAATAAGAATATTGATTGCTAAACTAAAATAAGCCGCAATCGTATCATTGCAATTCCAATGTTGCAATAATTTATAGGTAAACCCAAAAATATTTTCAGCTATTTTGTGCATTTACAAATGTTTTTTCTCAATATAAAAAGTACCAAACGGAACAACTGAAGCCAAACTAATGATTGTGAATTTTTTCCATTCCCATTGTTCAAAACGTTTTAAAGTGATGGCTAAAAGAATATAACTGATAAACAATAAACCATGTGCCATTCCTACAAATCTAACGTATTCTGGTAAATGCAAAATATATTTTAGAGGCATCGCTATAAAAAGTAGAATAAGCAAAGATAACCCCTCACAAAGCGCAATAAATTTAAAAAAAGGAAGTAATTTCATTATAAAATAGGTGTTTTTGAATACTGCAAATGAATCTTTAGTGCGTGCAAAGTTAGGGAATCGCTTCAAAAACTATCTTAGTAAATCGTTAAATTAGCGATCCACGCTTTTGTTGCAAAATTTAATCTAAAGGCTTATCCACTTTAGGTTTGTCCTTTGCATTGGCAATTTCCCAAGCGATAACAAAGGCCAGTTGTGCTCTTTTTTCTAAGGCATCAAATTCAATTTTATCGACTTCGTCTGATGCTTTGTGGTAATCGGCATGCACGCCATTAAACAAAAACACCGATGGAATACCGTGTTTGGCAAAATTGTAATGATCCGATCGGTAATAAAAACGGTTGGGGTCGTTTTTATCGTTATATTTATAATCTAAATCCAAATGAACCTCTTGTTTATTGGCAGCCTCACAAACATTATACAAATCAGTTGATAAAAAATCAGAACCAATGAGATAAATATAATTATTTGATTTGGCATGTGCATCGTCTCGGCGACCAATCATATCAATATTGATATCGGTTATCGTTTTCTCTAGTGGAAATAAAGGATTTTCAGAATAATAACGGGAACCGTGCAAGCCATGTTCTTCTCCTGTTACATGTAGAAAAAGGATAGAACGTTTGGGTCCATGACCTTGTTTTTTGGCAATAGCAAATGCTTGTGCAATTTCTAAAAGCGCTACCGTTCCGGAACCATCATCGTCAGCACCATTATAAACTTCTCCTTTTTTTATACCAACGTGGTCGTAATGTGCCGAAACCACGACAATCTCGTCTGGCTTTTCTGACCCTTCAATAAAAGCCCAAATGTTTTCTGAATCGGGTAAATTTTCGTTGCGTTTGGCATTCAAAAAAGCAGCTGGAATAGGCTGATAATAATTTTCAGCACCTTTCGGAAACGGAATAGCATTATTTTTATAAGTGGCTATCAAATAATTTCCTGCCAATTTCTGTCCTTTTGAACCTGTATCTCTGCCCTCCATAGTATCTGAAGCTACAATAGTCAGATGTTTTTTTAGTTCAGCTGCTGTTATGGTGTTTTTATATTTAGCAATATCTGAGGTAACTGCGGTTGTTTTTTGAGAAAAACAACTGCTGTTAATTAGCAGTAGTAAACCTAATAGAATTGATTTTTTCATTTTATAAAATTTATTAATTGTGTTGCTATTTTACGCTACGAATAAAATTTGCATATTAATTCGAATCATATAATATTTTAACAAAAGCAAATATCGAATAAATTATCTTTGCATCAATAAAAAATATATTTAAATGCAAACAGATGCCAAAAATCCGCAAGACTATTTAGACGCCTTGCCCGAAGAGCGAAAAGCAGCCATGAATCAATTACGAAAAACGGTGATTGAAAATTTACCAAATGGTTTTCAAGAAACTATGTCTTACGGCATGTTAGGCTATGTGGTTCCGCATGATTTATATCCAAAAGGGTATCATTGCAAACCCGAATTACCGCTTCCGTTTATCAATATTGCTTCCCAAAAAAACTTCATCGCCTTTTATCACATGGGTATTTATGCGGATAAAAGTTTATATGATTGGTTTGTGACTACTTATCCTAAACATGCTAAAATGAAATTAGACATGGGAAAAAGTTGTATTCGATTTAAAAAAATGGACGATATTCCCTTTGAATTGATTGCGGAATTGGTCTCTAAAATATCGGTTGAAGATTGGATTTCAACTTATGAATCGAATTTTATTAGGAAATAATATCTTGGCTTTTTATTTCATTATTTATAAAAGACATTCACTTAAGAATGCCTATAATTTAAGGAATAATTTGTTTTAATTTACTGACAATAATCAATTTTTTAATTTTTTTTATGGGCTACCTTTGAACCATTAAATTAGATGAACAATTAAAATTTGAAGTGATGAAAAAAAATGTTCCCGTTTCAGCCATAATGACCAAACATGTTATTACACTGAAATTAACTGATGATTTAACAAAAGCCGAATCCATTTTTAAACATTATAAAATCAGACATGTGCCTGTTGTAAACGGTAACATATTGGTCGGTATGCTGAGTTATACTGATTTGTTACGTATTTCATTTGTAGATGCCGTCGATGATGACGCTGAAGTTGTAGATACTATGGTCTATAACATGTTTACAATAGAACAAGTTATGACAAAAAAACTGATAAAAATTGCTCCCGATTTAACGATTAGAGAAGCTGCTGAAATTCTCGCTAGCAATGAATTTCATGCCTTACCAGTTTGCTTACACGATTTAATTGTAGGTATTGTTACTACAACCGATATGATTAAATATTTAATTCATCAGTATTAGATTTTCTAATTTATATTTTTTATTTATTACCCGTTGGTGCAATTTGGGTTAGATTGAGCCAACGGGTTTGTTTTTGCGCAATAATTCTTCATCATTTTTCTAAACCAAATCTCTTAAAATACTTTTGAAAAGCAAATGATTATCTGCCAATCGGATGCAAAGAACTAACCTAAACTATTTACCTTTGTGCTTTGTAAAAAGCTATCATGAACTTTCAAGTCGTATCGGATTATAAGCCCAAAGGAGATCAACCACAAGCCATCGAGAAATTAACTCAAGGAATAGTTGATAATGAAAAATATCAGAACTTATTAGGCGTTACGGGTTCTGGAAAAACCTTTACCGTTGCCAATGTAATCGAAAACGTACAGCGACCAACGCTCGTTTTGGCACACAATAAAACACTTGCGGCACAATTGTATTCCGAATTCAAACAGTTTTTTCCGAATAATGCAGTGGAATATTTCGTTTCTTATTACGATTATTACCAACCCGAAGCCTTTATGCCTGTTACGGGAGTCTTTATTGAAAAAGATTTGTCTATCAATGAAGAATTAGAAAAAATGCGAATGTCCACGGTGTCTTCCCTGCTTTCTGGGCGACGCGATATCATTGTAATTTCTTCTGTTTCTTGTCTCTACGGTATTGGAAATCCTGTTGAATTTCAGAAAAACGTGATTCCAATTGAAGTCGGACAAGTCATTTCTCGAACCAAATTATTGCATCAATTGGTGCAAAGTTTATATTCTAGAACCGAAGCTGATTTTACGCCTGGGAATTTCAGAATTAAAGGCGATACGGTTGATGTATATCCTAGTTATGCGGATGATGCTTTTCGAATTCATTTCTTTGGTGATGAAATTGAAGAAATGGAACGCTTTGATGTCAAAACTTCGCAAGTGATTGAGAAATTTGATAAGCTGACCATTTATCCAGCCAATATGTTTGTCACTTCGCCTGATGTTTTACAAAATGCAATTTGGGAAATCCAACAAGATTTGGTCAAACAAGTGGATTATTTCAAAGAAATTGGCAAACATCTCGAAGCCAAACGTTTGGAAGAACGTACCAATTTCGATTTAGAAATGATTCGGGAACTGGGCTATTGCTCTGGAATCGAAAATTATTCGAGATATTTAGACGGTCGTTCTACAGGCACTCGCCCCTTTTGTTTATTGGATTATTTTCCAAAAGATTATTTGATGGTGGTGGACGAAAGCCACGTTACGCTTTCTCAAGTGCACGCCATGTATGGTGGTGATAGAAGTCGTAAAGAGAATTTGGTGGAATATGGTTTCCGATTGCCTGCCGCTATGGACAATCGTCCGTTGAAATTTGATGAATTTGAAGCCATGCAAAATCAAGTTATTTATGTTTCAGCAACACCTGCTGATTATGAATTACAAAAAACCGATGGCGTTGTCGTAGAGCAAGTCATTCGACCAACGGGATTGCTCGATCCTGTGATAGAAATTAGACCCAGCCTGAATCAAATAGATGATTTAATTGAAGAAATTCAACAGCGTGCCGAAGTTGACGAACGGGTTTTGGTTACAACTTTAACCAAAAGAATGGCAGAAGAATTGGCAAAATATTTAACCAAAGTAGCCATTCGTTGCCGTTACATCCATTCTGAAGTAGATACTTTAGAACGCATTGAAATCATGCAAGATTTACGAAAAGGACTTTTTGATGTTTTGATTGGCGTCAATTTACT
>CAIRNC010000184.1 GCA_903879875.1 uncultured Bacteroidota bacterium | reverse complement strand
TTGTTTTCAATACACCAATCAATTCCTCTTACAATATTAGAAATTTCACCCTCGCCATACTTGTCAAGTACTTTAACTGGGTATACTTCAACATATGGACATACACCAACTATTCCAATTGAATTGTCATTAGCTGCAATAACTCCTGTTACCTGTGTACCATGTCCATAATCATCAATTGTGTTTTCCGTCACACGCAGTGTCGGAAAACAGAGAGCATTTATGCAATAATTTTGTCGGTGGATTCAGAAAATGATTGGCGGGTTCGATATACTTCATAAGAAAATTATGGAGGAAGTGGGAAAACGGTTTAGAGATAGCCTCGGTCGGCAAACTTATGCCATCTCTAAACCCAACAAAACCCACTATCAGTATATTGATTTCATTAACTAATGTAAATATGTCTATAAAAAATATTCTAACTTTCAAGGTAGAATCACTAAGACCTCTATTCTGCAAACATTGTAGAGCAGAAGGGAAGTTACATGTTCACTCCAAACACCATCGCAAGTCTGTTTATACCTGTAAAAAATGGCTAAATGTTGGATTCATTACGATATATCGTTTCAGATGCTATCATTGCCTAAAAACAATTGCTGTTTTTCCATCATTTTTATGCAAATATGGACGTTTGGACCTTCGCTATGTTGAAGCTTTCTTAACTCTTTTGGATAAAGGTCACTCCTTGAAAAGTGCTTCAAACATCGTGTTTAAGAATTCCAATATTTCCAAAAGAACCTTTCAACGGATCAAAAATTCTTTTATTTTTTTGATCCATTCTTACGCAAATGACTTTTTAAAATTAGCAATTCACTTAAATTCTCAATCTCCTAGCTACTTTAAGGACTGCAACAATCTCTTATCACCTTTAAAAGTCCTATTCCGAGATCTTCTTAAAATTTTTCCGCAATTTAAAATGATTACCGTATCTGGATTTTTAAAAATGTTTTACTTCCAAAATATTTTCCTTTTGTTCCCAAATATTTTACCAACAAATTTGTCATCTCCTTGATAATCGCACCTTGTAGTAAAATTTAAATATGGGATATTCCCAAATTTTTAGTTGAGGTGATGAAAATGTTAGGAGTTTCAAAGGAACAAATTGCAGCTTTTCGTTATAGTTTAATTTCTGGAGTTGTAAACAGACAAACCCCATTGTTACAAGGCGAAATCACTGAATATTTCAAGGAAATTGCATCAAAAGCTTACAACATTCCTGGCTCATGCAAAACAACTGTGAGTATTCGTACTTTAGAGCGTTACAAACACCTATATGAAAAATATGGGTATGATGCACTAATTCCAAACTCTAAAACCATCCCTAAAACAAGAGCGCCTCTAGATATTCTTAAAGAAGCGGAATTATTAAAACGTGAAAGACCCGAAAGAAGCATAGAACAAATTCTATATATTTTGAAAGAGTCTGGTAAGCTGGATTCTCAAAGCGTTTCAGCTAGCACTATTTCTAGGCATTTTAGAAAATCCGATTTGTCAAAAGAGTCCATAAAACAAGAAAAAACGAAAAACTATGGCTTCAAACGATTTGAGGCCGAGGATATTCATTTTATTTGGCAATCTGATTTTCAACATACTTTATATCTTCCAGATCCATCAAATCCTGGTAAAAAGAAAAAAGCCATGCTTTATGCTATTTTAGATGATTATTCAAGGTATCTTGTTCATGCCCAATTTTATTGGGATGAGAAACTGCCTTGTCTTGAAGATAGCTTTAAAAAAGCTATCCTAAAGCACGGAGTGCCCGAAAGATTCTACTGCGACAATGGTTCCGCCTTTTCATCTCATCACTTGAGTAATATTTGCGGACGTCTAGGTGTGAAACTCACTCATAGTGCTCCGTATAGGCCACAAGGGCGCGGGAAAATAGAACGTCTGTTTCGTTTCGTAGATACCAGTTTTAAAAATGAAGCCTATTTAGCCATTGAATCTGGTAAACTTACAACCCTTGAAGAGCTTAATGTGGCTTTTAACAATTGGGTTGAGGGATTCTATCACATAAGAAAACATGGCTCCACTGGGGTTGAACCCCAAAAACGACTGGAATCTTCTAAACGAATCACAAGAAAAATTCCAATTCCAGAACTTCAAAAAATATTCTTTTATGAAGATACCAGAAAGGTTGATAAAACTGCATGTTTTTCCTTACTAAACAACCAATATGAAGTTGATTCAAGTCTTTGCGGAAAAAAGATTGTGCTTAGATATGATCCCTTTGATCTCTCGATGATTGAAGTTTGGCTAAATGGAAAGCAATATGAAAATGCGAAGCCTCTAGTTTTGTTCGCAACCGTACATCCAAAAAGAAATCAAATACCAAAAGAGGAAAAACCTACTGAAAACCATTCCTGCATGAGCTTTTTAGATGCTGTTAAAAAGCAGAAAGAAAAGCAATGGGAACAAATTACATTAACCTACAAAAGCGAGGTGCGATGATCATGCTGACCAGAAATCCCTTTGATAATGACGTTTTAGATACTTCTAAATATTTAACAAAAGCTCAAGAAGAAGCAGTAGCAAGAATGTCCCTGTCTATACAGTCCAATACCCTCGGGGTTCTAACAGGAGAAATCGGTAGCGGAAAATCAACGGTAATGAGGCATTTAACCACTTCAATTCCAACAGACAAATATGACATCATTTATCTATGTATTTCGAATTTACGGCCCAAGGATTTGTATTCTGAAGTGCTTTACAAACTTGGAGAAACCACTCCATTTTATTTAATTCAGGCTAAAAGACTACTTCAAGAAACCATTCTCCAACGTCAAAAACAAAGTGATAAAATCCCACTATTAATTATTGATGAAGCTCACGAACTTCAGCACGAGAGCATTATGGAGCTTAGAATTTTAATGAATTACGAAATGGATTTAAAATCTGGATTTCCCATCATTCTTTGCGGTCAACCAGAACTTAGAAGAATTTTGAAATTGAAAAAGTTTGAACCAATTTCTCAACGAATTAAAATGCAATACCATCTAGGGGGCCTGTCTAGAGAGGAAATTAGCGAATACATTAAATTTAGACTAAGCGAAATTGGGCTGGAAAGACCTGTCTTTTCTGAATCTTCAATTGCTAAAATATTTTCATACACCCAAGGAATCCCAAGAATAGTAAATACCATTTGTCACGGAGCTATTTTTGATGCAGAAACAAACAAAGAAGAAGTGATTGAAGATAAGCATATTGCTAAGGTTTTAAATGATTTAGAGCGCCAAAAAGGTTTGATTTGTTAATTGTTTTGCCGATTGCCTAAAGCAGTCGGCATTATGATTTTTTGAAGATCATAGCTTGGCGGATTGGCATAAGAAAAGTCACGCCATTTGCGATGAAATATTCACCGACAAACTACGTGACCGCCAACATCTTGGCTATTGATGCAATATCTAATTTAGTATTTTCATACCTGTTTATTGGTTATTTTTTAACAATCAGGAACATAGTTCAATATTTGAAGTTTGGTCCCTTCTATACATTTTTAGTTATAACAGCTATGGGAGTTTTATTATACTGGTATCAAATATGGCAGGAAAGTATAACGAGCAGTAATGAGGAAGAAGCAACA
>CAIRNC010000183.1 GCA_903879875.1 uncultured Bacteroidota bacterium | reverse complement strand
TTAATAAATATTAAATAAAAATTCTCTTATAAAGTGAGGTTAAGAGTGTTTTTAATGAATTTTAAAAAAATAAATTAGAAACAAAAAGAAAATGAAAACAAAAGAATTAATTGACATTTCGGAAAATGGTCAAAAATTAAGTCCAATTTTACCAGAAGGCGTAAAAAATTATTTAATAGATATTGACGGAACGATATGTGATGACATTCCAAACGAAGAACCGGAACGTATGTTAACCGCTGAAGTATATCCTGACGCTTTGATAACTTTGAATAAATGGTATGATGAAGGTCATATTATTTTCTTTTTTACCTCACGAACAGAAGCTCATAGAGCCTATACTGAAATTTGGTTGAAAGAACATGGCTTCAAATATCATGGAATTGTTTTTGGAAAACCACGAGGCGGAAATTACCATTGGATTGATAATCATTTGGTAAAAGCAACACAATATAGAGGAAAATTCACTGATTTAATAGAGAAAGAAGTAACGATTCAAGTTTTTGATGACGGAAGAGAATATAAATCATAATATTCTAAACGCCAAAAAATTTAAAACATTTAAAATATCATGGCAGAAAATTTAGTAGTGCCAACTATGGCAGAAATGATGGCTCAAGGCAAACAACCCGAAGTACTATTTTGGGTTGGTTGTGCAGGAAGTTTTGATGATAGAGCCAAAAAAATTACCAAAGCATTTGTTCAAATTCTGAATCGTGCCAATGTTGAATTTGCTGTACTTGGAACAGAAGAAAGTTGTACAGGCGATCCTGCAAAACGAGCTGGTAATGAGTTCCTTTTTCAAATGCAAGCCATGATGAACATTGAAGTTTTGAATGCTTATGAAGCCAAAAAAATTGTTACTGCTTGTCCGCATTGCTTTAATACATTAAAAAATGAATATCCAGAATTGGGTGGCAATTATGAAGTATTGCATCATACGGAATTTTTAAAATCATTATTAGATGCAGGTCGTTTAACCATTGAAGGTGGACAATTTAAAGGAAAAAAAATTACTTTTCACGATCCTTGCTATTTGGGCAGAGCCAATAATGTATATGAAGCGCCAAGAGTTTTAATCGAAAAATTAGATGCCGAATTGGTTGAAATGAAACGTTCCAAAGCCAATGGTTTATGCTGCGGTGCTGGCGGAGCGCAAATGTTTAAAGATGCCGAAAAAGGAAATAAAGAAATCAATGTTCTTAGAACCGAAGATGCTTTAGAAACTCAAACGAATATAATTGCTACAGGTTGTCCATTTTGTAATACCATGATGACTGATGGCGTTAAAAACAAAGAAAAAGAAGGTGATATCAAAGTATTGGATGTAGCCGAATTGATTGCAAATGCACAAGATTTATAGTTAATTATTAATTATGAGTCCTCTAAAATCGTTAATCTAAAATCTAAAATCCCATGTTTGTCCCTTTTGAAAGTTTACCCGAAGAATCAAAAATCTGGATTTATCAATCCAACAGAAAATTTTCAGATGCCGAATTTGAAGAAATTAATACCGCTTTACCTTTGTTTTTAGAAAACTGGGCAGCTCATGGCAAAAGTCTAGAAGCTTCTTATCAATTAAAATACAATCGATTCATTATAATAGCTGTTAATCAAGAAAACCAAGCCGCTACAGGTTGTTCTATAGATGCTTCGGTAAATTTTATACAAAGTTTAGAGCAAAAATACAATGTCGACTTGTTAGATAAAATGAATGTTACCTTTAAGGTTGGCGATCATGTAGCCCACAAACAATTGATTGATTTTAAAAAAATGGCAAAAGAAAAAGCCGTTACCGAAAACACGATTGTATTTAATAATTTAGTCAATACGGTTTTAGAATTTAACGAATCTTGGGAAGTTTCTGCAATGGATAGTTGGCACAGTCGTTTTTTCTAATTGTAATTTTCCCTTCTTACATCAAAACCAACTACATTTAAAAACCAAAAATTCTCAAATTACATTCTAGGAAAGAATTATAATTTGAGAATTTTTGGTTAATATTTTTGGTTAATATTTTTACTATAAAACTATTCTACAACAAATTTAGAAACTATTTTTTCCTCTCCAGAAAACGCAACTAAAATATAAATTCCTTTTGCTAATGGTTCTACACTTATTGAGTTTGAATCATTATTTTCTAATACAATTTTGCCCGTAACATCTGTAATTGTAATTGAATTGCATTTCAAATTATTTGACGATTGAATAGTAAGTCTTTTGGTTGATTGGTCTAAATATACCTTCCAATTATTTGCTAAAAAGGTAACATTTGACAATGTCGCACAGCTTACTTGAGTTGGTATATAAGTGTTTGTAAGATTGCCTATTCCAAGCATTCCAGAAACATTTTTTCCCCAAGACCATAACGAATTGTCAGTTCGAATACCCGATGTAAAATACTGGGAAGCAAATACTGCTTTCCATGTTGTAACGGTTCCAATTTGAGTTGGAAATAATTTTGAAGTAGTAGTACCGTCACCTAGACTTCCATTAATATTAGGTCCCCAACCCCAAAGCGTGCCATCGGTTTTGAGCGCTATAGAATGTAAATAACCTGCGGAGACCATCATCCAATTGGTTGAAGTTGTAATTTGAGTAGGTACAAACTTACTTACCACTGTATTGTCGCCCAATTGTCCGTTAAGATTGTAGCCCCAGAGCCATAAAGTTCCGTTGGTTTTTATTGCCATAGTATGATTTGACCCCGTTGAAATGCTTTGCCAATTGGTTTGTGTACCAATTTGTACTGGGAAATATTTAAAAATATCTGTTCCGTCTCCCAATTGTCCATAATTATTATTACCACAACCCCATAAAGTACCATCTGTTTTTATGAGCATAGTAAAATCATAGCCCGTTGCTACTTTAGCCCAATTTGTAGCCGTACCAACTTGTGTGGGAACTAAAACATCTGGCGAATTGCCGTATTGTCCGTAGCCTAATTGTCCATAATTATTTCGCCCCCAAGTCCAAAGTGTACCATCGTTTTTTATGGCTACAGAATAAGAATAGCCACCACTCACCTCTTTCCAGTTCAAATCAGTACCAATTTGTACGGGAATATTGCTTTTAACAATCGTTCCATTTCCCAATTGTCCATTCGAGTTATAGCCCCAAGCCCAGAGACTACCATCGTTTTTTATGGCCAATCCATGACTACCACCACAAGCTAAAGTTTTCCAATCGGAGGCAGTACCAGCTTGCACAGGGTGATCTTTGTAAGTAAAAGTGCCATCGCCAATTTCGCCATTGGCATTATACCCCCAGCCCCATAAAGTGCCGTCAAGTCTGATGCCATTTTGGCTGGCGCTATGTCCTGAAACCATTTTCCAACATTGAGAATAGGTCTGTAGTGTAACAATTAAGAAGCAGTATAGAAATGTTTTTTTCATGAGGTTTGTTGTTTTTTTTAAGATATGGCTAATATAATTAAAAAATCTTTCATTTAAATTGCAAATGGATAAATTGAAAAGTAAACGCTATGCGTTAGTAACCCTATTCCTGTCTAATTATATTATCACTACAAATTTCCTAATAAAAAAAGTAGAGAGTCAACCGATTTTACTCCCTAAATTCGCTTAAAATATAATTATCTAATAATCCAATTACAAAAGTTACACTTTGCAACGTTTGGCTTTGGTGTTGATTTTCCTATAAAAACAAATGTATTTATAAATAAAGTGCCTTTCTATTTCCTGATTTTTTTTAGGCAAGCAAAACGATTCTTTAAACTAATTACATTTGAAATAAGGCATTTGGAGCTACTGCTATAATTAATAGTAGTTGGTTTTTCTATGAAGTGCGAATATTTTATATATTTGAGAAATAAATAAACAACGGCGTTTGTCAAACAAAGCAAGCCTAATCTGTGAGGATAAATCTGGTTTTGTCTGACATATTTATAAGTTATGCAACATGCTGGATGAACGACATAAAAATCAATTTAAATGAAAACAATTCAATTAATATTGCTTTTTTTTGCATCTCAACTTTTCGCACAGCAATCGATAGATTCAATTATAAATCTAAAAACATTAGATTTACAATTAAATGGTATCAATCATTTTTTTTATTTTGAAACATATTGTAATGGTGGTATAAAAATGCTGAAGTTGAATGAAAAAGATTGTTCAGTAGAAAATTCCAATATTTACGTTTTTTGGAGAAATAATGATAAAGATTTTTTGCAAAAAGTTAGTAATTGTACTAATCCCGTGATTGAAATTTCCAATAAAATTATAGATTTTTACTCTTCAAATATAAATACATTTGTAAAGGAAAATGTAGAAAGATATAAAACTAGCCAAGATTCTATTGTCGCAAATAAAAAATACTCATTTGTTAAAATGACTGTCCATAGCTGTTTCATAAATTTTCATTTTTATATAAATTCCGTATTCATGGAAAAAAAATTTGACGAATTTGATTTGACAAATGAAAAAAAAGATCCTAATATTAATTACAAACTAAATAAGAAATTGAAATTGGTCGAATTAGCGAAAATGTGTGAAAAAATTATTAAAAATACACATTTAAAATAAACAGCACAATCTCACAACAGCGGTAACTGTTGCGAAAACCAAGCAAAAACCAAAATTTAAAAAAAATAAAATAATTAAAAACTAAAAAAGTAGGAGTTCCACTCCCGCATTTTTGTTTTTGACTACTTCTTGTTCTGGTTCTCGTTACAATGGCATACTAAAAATTGAATCCAAGCATAAATCCTTGCAACTATTATCCTATAATAAAAACTTTGCCAAAGTACTCGTTATTAAAATAGTACTTTGGCAAAGTCGAACAGAACAGAATCGTTCCGTTTTTAAATTAGTTATAGATTAGAAAACGGCTTTTTTGCTAATCATGCTATTGTCGTCAGCAGTGATTTGAATGATAATAACTTGGTGTTCTGCTCTTAGTTCATTCAATTGAATGGCTGTAGTGTGGATACCATTTTTTTCAAACAACAATCGTCCTCTCATATCAAATATTTTAATTTTATCCATGGCTACGGTTCCGGTATTGATGTTTAAAAGTTCGTTTTGTTTGTAAACAATGACACTATTGCTATCAAATGTTGGATTGGTAACGATTAATGGAGAACTGGTGTATACTATTTCAAAACGATTGGTAAAAGTTCCTGCTTCAGCATTGAAGGTGTAAGCACTTGCTTTTAGATTATGAGTGATGCCTAAAAAATTATCTTTTAAATAAATGTTTTGATCACCAGAAAATAATCCGTCGGTATGGTCAATGTTTATAGTATAAGAACCTACAGTTGCAGCTATGAAATTCAACGGAACTATATCAGCATCTACAAAAGGTAATGCACGTCCTTGAATTACATATTTTTCGTTATCAATTAAACTAGAAATAGAACTTCCGGCTTCAATCAATTTACCGTCATAAGAAGCATCAACGCCTTGAGTAGCGCCATCTATATAACCTATTAACATTTGGTTATGTGCAGAAGTATTACTTGATAAATTCAACCAAATTCGGTTTTTTTCAAGGCTATTGTTGGTTCTAAAGAATTGTCCAGAAGTATTACTAACTCTCATTGCATTAGTAAAAGTAGCAACGCCTCCAGCAGTTTTTAGCAAGATAAAACCTTGTCCTGTTTGAATGGTTCCGTTTGGTTTGTTTCCATCAGAACTAGCAGAAGTACCTGTAAGCGTGTGACAAGCATAATTGGTTTGTGAACCTGCTTGTAGAATACTATGTGTCCAGAAATAAATAGCTCCTTCGTTTCCTGGGTATTTCAAGAATGCATCAGCATCTATAGGTGATGGATAAGGATTTCCAATTAAATTACATCCTTTATTAATTCCAGAATAGGTAGTATTTATAGTTTGTATTCCATTATTAGGCACGCCAGTAAAAGTACCTGTGAAAGTTTCTGGATTGGTTCCAAAAGTATTTGGAGCACGAACTAAGAATCCTTTAGCCAAAGTAAAATTATTTGTTGCAGGATCAATCCAAGTAAAAGTATTGGTCCCCTCATCTAAAGTATAGAATCGGTTGGCTAATGTTTGTGGTGAAAAAGCTTGTAAATTTTGATTGCTTACTGGTGAAGACCAATAAGTATAATCCAATCTTCTCATTGTAGTAGTTCGTTTAACAATAATGTTTCCACTATTAGCCACATCTGTAGCTTGCAATAAATTGGCGTTAGTACTTAAAGTAAAACTATCTGCATTAACATGCAAAGCACCGTTTAAAGTTACTGTAAATCCCGAAGGAATGATAACAATTCCACTATTTACTGTTAAAGTACAGGCGCTAATATTTGCAGCTAGATTATAATTTCCTGCTATAATTGCTGTACTGGTGTCGGTTGGTGCACCATTATCCCATGTACTACCATTCCATGTGGTGGTATTTCCCATTGTTACTGTTGCTTTTGCGGAAGTTGTTGCAATTCCAT
The DNA here is from genome assembly GCA_903879875.1 of uncultured Bacteroidota bacterium. Taxonomy (GTDB): domain Bacteria; phylum Bacteroidota; class Bacteroidia; order Flavobacteriales; family Flavobacteriaceae; genus Flavobacterium. The sequence goes on along the minus strand of CAIRNC010000183.1, from coordinate 10,498 downwards.
TACCATCAATAACCGTTACAGTATAGGATGTTGTTGCCGTTGGATTGGTAACCACTGGATTTGCAATTGTTGTGTCACTCAAGAATGTAGCTGGTGACCAACTGTAGCTAAATGTAGGTTCTCCTTCAACAACAGTGTCTAATAGTACATTTTCACCTAAACAAGATACAATTTCTCCTCCAATAATACTTACAGAAGGTGCAATTCCATTGATTCCTGTTACAACAAATGGCTCTCCAGATGCTAGTGACGCACTTGTAGTTGTCAATGTATTATTTGCAATTGCACTGTATTTGATCCATGGGTTATTCGATTGATTAAAAGTTCCTACTAATCTTGCGGCTGAAATATTGGATTCCGTTCCAATGCTATCTGCATTGTTATAAGTTGCCGCAGTTGCAATAGTACAAGAGGTAATTCCAGTTTGGGTCAAAGTCCAGAATCGATTTAGATAATTAGTAGTACTTGCATTATCCGCGTGTTTTCCTTCTGAAAGTTGAACACCAATAGCAGCATTTGCATAATTTGAACCGGTTGCCGTAACCGTAATTGGAGTATAATAAGCTCCATTTGTATTTTTACCAATTGGGAAAGTATAAGAACCATTAGTGGTAAATGTACGTCTCAATTGACCTATATCACTAGCAACAATCATATTGGCAGTGCTTAATGTTCCTAATACAGCTGCACTACCCAATGTCAAATTTGTAAATGTAATATCTATTATTCCTGATGTTATTGTTAATGTGCCATTTATGGTTTCGTCAGTATAAAAATTAGCACCAGTAGCGTTATTTAAAACAAGATTATTGAATACCGTTGCACTATTTCCATATACAAATTGAGTACTATTTCCATTTAATGTAATCGTACTATTATTGGCAATAAAAATTCCATTATTATCAAAATAACCTGCTAATTTATGGTTGTAATTTCCTGCAATAAAGGTTGTTCCTTCGCCAATTAATAACTCCCCATTTACGGTTTGACTGCCTGTAATATTAGCAGTAACTGTTCCTGAAGTACTAAAATCATTAGTTAAACTCAATTCAGGAACTGTTTTTGTTCCGCTTCCGCTTAAAATAAGATTGTGATATTTTGTAGTACCATCAGTTACCACTATGGTTTGATTTCCTGTTTTATTATATTCTATGGTATTGTTATATTGATCTGCATACCAAGTTCCAGTTCCAATTTTAGTAACTGTATTGCCAATTTTCATTTTGTTTCCAAAGGCATTTGTAAGCGAGGCTCCATTTCCAATTTCTACATCATAAAAAATTGTATTTCCAGAAAGTGTAGCACCTAATCCATTAAAAATGACTTTGTAACCATTTGGATTAAAACCTTCAGCAACATCATTCCATGCTCCACCTCCCATTACACCAGATGCCGTAATAGTTATATTTCCAAGTGCCGTCAACGGAATTCCATTTCCAATTGAAATTGATTCTAAAGTAAAATCACCAGAAGGTAACACAGGTAAATTGATTAGTGTGTTTGCATCAGGAATAATCACTCTTGATAGAGCGTCAGGTGCTCCTGAAGGAAACCAATTTGAACCTGTTCCCCAAACGTTATTGGTAGTTCCTTTCCATGTTTTATAAGATGTGTTAACATGTTCTGAAAGAGAGAAAATCGTTCTCCAAGCATGATTTGGATAAACATATATAAAATAACTGATAGGTACATTTGCCATACCAACATATTTATTATTTGGTGTAGTAATATCATAATTTGCTCTACCATGTTCATCTGGAATTGTTAAGATAGCATCTCCAGCCAAATTAATATCATAATCTGAGGTAATTAATTGGGTTTCATCTAATCCATTAAGTTCATTATCCAAATAGTGTTCTTTGATGTCGGTATAAAAACCACTTCCTCCAATCATTCCAATTTCATAGTATCTTTTAATAGCAAGCGCATTTCCTGCTGGCAAACTTCCAATTGAAATTGTAAGACTAATACTGGATGGTAAGGTTCCACTTCCTGTTAATGTTACCGTTGTATGTGGATTACCAAATGAATATTCTGTTTCTGCTATTACATCAGTTCTTGTTACATTTCCAGTAACATCTCCAATACCTATTGTTGTTGCTGCAGCACCCATTGTTAAAACATTAGACCCCATACTTAAAGCAGCTAAAGTAGTTGACGGATTTGAAGCAGATAAATTCAAGATGCCATTTATTGTTATATTGGAATTGGCAGTAACACCACCATTTCCAGAAATGGTCATATTGTTTATGTTACTTGTAAATAAAGAACCTGGTAAAATTATTGCAGATGAATTATTGAATACTAATGAACTCGAAGCATTTGAAGCATCAATAGTACCAGTTGTTCTTGTAATTGAGCTTCCATTAATCGTTAAAGTATTTGCACCCAAATTTAATGTCCCTGCTATTAAAGTTAAGTTACCAACTAAATTTAAATTACCATATAGATTAACTCCACTAACCCGATTTAAAGTTAAATTATTCAATGTAAATGAAGGCATACTTATACTTGAACCTGTGCCACCAATAATCATGTTGGTAGTACTTCCTCCAGTAACTGTTCCTGTCATGGCAATGACATCTCCATTAAATGTTAAAGTGTTTGATCCTATTGCAAAGTTTCCCGCATTTAGAGCAATACTAGTTTCTATCGTTAAATCGCCACCTAATGAAACTTCATTACTATTACTAATGTCCAAAGCATCTATAGCATTACTTACAAAAGCGCCATTTGGTATAGTTTGCGCTGAAGTTCCATTCATTTTAATAATTGAACTGCTTGAAGTAGCATTTATTTGTGCTCCATTTGAAAAAATTAAATTTCCATTAATCGTAAATTGTTGACCGTTGGTTACTAATTTATAGGTACTTTGAGTATTAGTTATATTACCAACCGTTCTACTTGTGTCTAAAATACAATCCCGAATTGGGCTTGGGTCAAACGAAATGTTTGCACCTGTCAATGGCACTTCTCCTGCAGACCAATTGGAGGCTGTTCCAAAATCGGTACTTGTGGTTCCTTTCCATGAATTTTCAGCACTTTCTAATGCACCCATTTTTGGAGTTGCTCCTCTTGTAATTCCTGAGTAATCAGTTGTTGTGCCTGATATTGTAACTCCATTTAAAATGGCAGAAATATAATGATTGGAAACATAACCATCTTCTAAAGGATTAAAAAACAATGGATTTGTATTTAAACTATTTACATCTTGTGAAGTGGTTGCTTTCCATAAGGCTAATGAAGTTTTATCACCAGCACCACCTAAATAACCTAAGATTCCACCAGTTCCTGAAACATAATAATCGTTGTAATTTATAGTCAATCCACTAGTACCTGCAATACGAACAGCATAATGTTTTCCCGTAGTACCTCCTGAACGAGCATTCATTAAAATGTTATTTCTATAATTACGAATTGCTGTATTGTTAGAATTCCACAAAGCTCCTGTTGGGCTTGTTATGCCTGAAGCTACAGTTCCTCCCACATACACAGAATTGAAATAAACATTATTTGTATTGCTATTGTTAGCACTACTATTGTCATAAATACCGTATATTTTATATCCAATGGCATTTCCAATACCAATATTAACAATGTTATTGGCACAAGTAGTTCTACCATTGCTCAAAGCAATGCCATCAATTTCAGAATTGATATCTGTAGAAGTGATGGTTAAACTATGAACAAAGTTTCTAGAAACCGAATTTGTACCAGAAGTTGGACTCAAAAAGTCGATTCCAGTAACTTTTACGTTTGCTGAAGCATTCGTATTTGATAAATTATAAATAGTATTCCCATCTACGGTTTGACTTGTACCTGAAGTAGATACTGCTTGTTGTATTCCTTTTACAATTATTGAAGCCGAAGGTGTTGAAAGATTACTAATTATATTGTTTTGAATTATATTTGAACCACCACTAGTCGAAATTCCATCAAATTTAGAGGTATAAATTCCAGTGTAGGCATCAAATAAATTAGAAATTGTATTTCCCGATATAGTTGCTAATGTAACTATAGAATTAAGGTAAATCCCTCTAACATCTTGTTTATATAATGAAGAAGTAGCTTCACTAGTTGCTTGAATACTGTTTGCAGTACTTAAACTTCCTATTAAATTATTAGTAATTTCAATACTTGGTGCTACTCCACTAATTACAATTGCTTCTACACAATGTGAGTAAGTAGTCGTTCCAAGCACAGTGATTGCACCAATAGTATTATTAGAAATTATTGTTACACCTCTATTTAAATGACGAATTCCGTGAGTTGTAGAATAACTTGATGAATTTAACATCACGCTCGGGGCGGTACTATAGCCAGAACCACCACTAGATATTGTAAACCCTGTAACTATGCCTCCACTAATATTAGCTCTTGCAGTTGCTACTGATGTTGGTGCAGGCGAATTTGAAAAAGTAACAAGCGGTGCTGTAGTAAAACCACTTCCACCACCAACTAGGTTTATCGCAGTAACAACTCCACCTGATATAGTGGCAGTTGCTGCAGCATTTGGAGTATTTACAACTATAGAATCATTTCCAGTAGTGGCTCCAATAGTATTTCCAGTAACTGTTACTTTATTTGAAGATGAAGCTAAATAAATTCCGTCCCACGGATTTGCATTTGTACTGGTATAATTGATATTTTGTATGATATTATTTTGAATTGTTACAGGAGTTGAAGAACCTCCGTTAGTATAAATACCCGCGAAAGAATGAGCCATACTCGAATTTATTGTCATTGGTGAACCGCTACATAATGGAGCACTTCCTCCGATATAGTTTCCACTAATTAAATGATTGGTTGAAGTATTTGTTGCAATTACATAATAGGTATTGGCTACAGTTGGAACCAAGGTTGTTGTTTCATAAAAACTATTTCCAGAAATTATAAAATTTGTTGAATTTTGAGAAATATAAACACCATTTGAAGATATTGAAGCACTCATGTAATCGTAAAAAATATTATTACTTATCGTATTTGTGCTGTTTTCTTTTCCAGATGACCCTAATGAAATAACTGCATTTGTAACTCTCGCTCCTTCATTATTTGTTATATTGTTGTTATCAATTAAATTATTATCGTTTCCATTTCCGTTTGAAGAAGTTCCAAACGTTACTATTCCAAATGAACTATTAGTGGTTGAACCTTTTAGAGTACAATATTTTACGATATTGTTTATTGCAGAATTTTTTAAATTTATAGTTATCGCCGAAGTTCCAGTGTTAGTATTGGTGATAACCAAATCTTTTGTAGCTCCAGAAGCATTAACCCTACCGTCTATTGTAACTTTATCGGCTCCATTGAGATAAATCATTGCACCTGCAATGTTACTGCTTAAAGTGTAACCCGATCCTGTCGGATAAATTAAAACGGAAGAATAACTGCAATTTTGAGAACCACTTGCATTTAAAGTAGCCGTGTTATTATCAGTAATGTTACTGACAATTTGTAGAGTAATTGACCCCGTAATAGTTCCCGAATTAATAGCATCGAAAGCTAGTTTGAGTGTCGAATAATTTGCCCCAGCACCAACCGTTTTGGTGGTCTGTGCATGTCCAGACAAGCAGCTTATCAGCAATAAGACTGCTAAAAATAAACTTTTTTTCATAATATTAGGTTTTTAATGTTCATATATAGTTTCAATTTTATAATATTGAACTCAATTACACAAATTTTAATGCATTTTATCGGACAAATTTACTCTTTATCAGATTTAATTGATATGATATTTATCATGTTTTAAAAAAATAGTTCAAAATATTTGAATTAAACACCTCAAATTAGCTGTTTTAAGTTAAAATCATTTCTGTATTATACGATTTAAATCTATTTTGATTTTTAATTACTATTTGACATCAATTCAGTAAATAAATGCTTTCAAAACACTCGTATTTAGTAGAATTAAACTTTGTAACTTTGCTTTTCAAAATTTTATCATGAGAATAGACATTATAACTGTATTACCAGAGCTACTAAGGAGTCCTTTTGAAGCCTCAATAATGAAACGCGCCATTGACAAAGGAATTGTCGAAGTATATTTTCATAATTTGAGAGATTATACGACCAACAAACAAAAAAGTGTGGACGATTACCCGTTTGGTGGCGGTGCAGGAATGGTTATGACTGTGCAACCTATAGATGCTTGTATCACGCATTTAAAAAGTGAAAGAACTTACGATGAAATTATATACATGTCACCCGATGGTGTAACTTTGAACCAAAAAATGGCAAATACAATGTCCATGTATACTAATATCATTATACTTTGCGGCCATTATAAAGGAGTTGATCAAAGAGTTCGTGATCATTTTATTACAAAAGAAATTTCAATAGGTGATTATGTCTTGAGTGGTGGTGAATTAGGTGCATTAGTTTTGTCTGATGCATTAATTCGTTTAATACCAGGCGTTTTGAGTGATGAAACATCAGCTTTGACAGATAGTTTTCAAGATAATTTACTTTCGGGTCCAATTTATACACGGCCTGCTGATTATAAAGGTTGGAAAGTGCCTGAGGTCCTCACCAGTGGTAACTTTGCAAAAATAGACCAATGGAGAGAATATATGGCTTATGAACATACCAAAAATCGTAGACCTGATTTGTTAGAAGAATAGTTTTTTCGATGAATATCAAATATTTTTTCTATTTTGGCTACTTCTTAAAAAAATAACATGACGCCAGTTGCTATTCTTACTTTAATAATAATCTATTTCGGGATTCTATTTGTAATTTCTCATTATGTGAGTAAAAAAGACCACGGAAACGATACTTTTTTTAAAGCCAATAAAAACTCTAAATGGTATTTAGTCGCTTTTGGAATGATAGGAACCGCACTTTCTGGCGTGACCTTTATATCAGTACCAGGAGAAGTGGGCGCACCAAGTGGGGAACAATTTAAGTATTTTCAATTTGTTTTAGGGAATGCTATTGGTTTCATTGTCATTGCAAAAATTTTGTTACCCTTGTACTATCGGATGAATTTAACCTCGATTTATGGTTACATCGAACGCCGATTAGGAACGTATGCCTATAAGACAGCTGCTACCATTTTTTTAATCAGTCGCACCATTGGTTCGTCCTTTCGATTGTATTTGGTAGTGATTGTTTTACAACGTTTTGTGTTTGATTTTTATAATATTCAATTTGCCGCAACTGTTTTAATTTCATTAGGATTAATCTTTGCTTATACCTATCGTGGTGGATTGAAAACGATAATAATTACGGATACTTTACAAACATTTTTTTTAGTAACATCTGTTTTTTTAACCATTTTCTTTATTTGTAAAAGCTTGAATTTGAATCTCTTTGAAGCTTTTGAAGAAGTAAAAAACAGTAACTATTCTAAAGTCTTTTTCTTTGATGATTTTGTTTCTAGTAAATTTCATTTTATAAAACAAATTCTTGGCGGAATGTTTGTAACCATTGCTATGGTGGGCTTGGATCAAGATTTAATGCAAAAGAATTTGAGTTGTGCAACAATTGGCGAAGCCCAAAAAAACATGTTTACTTTTACTGGAATATTTGTTGTTATCAACATTTTCTTCTTAAGCGTTGGCGCTTTATTGTATATTTATGCAAACAAATATGGCATAGCAGTACCAACCGATTTGGTTACAGGCAAACCACGAACCGATTTACTTTTTCCTGAAATTGCCTTTCATCATTTGAGTTTAATTCCTTCTGTCGTTTTTTTATTGGGATTAACGGCTGCTACTTTTGCTACCACCGATTCGGCTTTAACGGCTTTAACCACTTCGTTTTGTGTTGACTTTTTAGGAATGGATAAATCTGAAAATGTAAACAAACCCAATGTAATCCGTACCCGACATTCCGTACATCTTGGATTTTCTTTTTTGATGTTCTTAGTCATTGTCATCTTCAATACCATCAACGATAGTTCGGTAGTGGGAATGATTTTTAGAGTAGCATCTTATACTTATGGACCCCTTTTAGGATTGTATTGTTTTGGGTTGTTTATGAAATCAAAAACGGTTCATGACAAGTTGGTTCCTATCATTTGTTTGCTATCGCCCGCATTAACTTTTGTAATAAGCGAAAATTCTAAAGCCCTTTTTGGTGGTTATGTTTTTGACAACGAATTGATTATAGTAAACGGCTGCATCACCTTTATTGGATTGCTTCTGATAAGCAAACCAGCGGTTGAGGAGACTCGTTTCTAGAATAAAGGTTAATGGAATACGATTGCCCTAGCCCAGATTGACGAGGAAATCCTTTTGAGTCGGGGTTCGACTCAAAAGATTGGAACAAAAGCTGGATTAGCTCCTGAAAATACTAAAACTGATTGGTAGTCAAAAGCACTAAAGTACAGGCGACTTCAACTTTAATATTATTTAATTGCAACAATTGATAAAACTCTGGATTTTCTGTTCCAGGATTGAAGATGACACGTTTGGGTTGCGCTTCTACGATGTAATTGTAATAGTCTTTTTGACGCAAAGGGTTTAAGTACAATGAAACCGTATCTATATTTTTTAGAGGAATGGCTTTGGTTTGGATTTTAATACCGGTAACTTCTCCTGCATTTTGACCGATGGCAAGCACCGAATGTCCTTTATCAACAAGCATCGTTATTGCTTTATAAGCATATCTGTCTGGCTTTGTGGAAGCACCAAGCACCAATGTTTTCTTATTTTTCATAGTACAAAAGTACATAATTTGATTCATTATTTGCAATTACAGTCCTATTAAGTTTACCTTTGGCATCGAAAAAAATGTTAATTCACCTCTATTCTATGGAACTCTTTATCTACTTGTTTGCAGCGCTTTTTTCGGTATTAAATCCTATTGGAACAGTACCAATATTTGTTGGATTGACGCAAGATTACAATAAAAAAGAACGTGCAAGAGTCTCTTTGTGGACTGCAATTGACGTATTTTTAATTTTAATTATTTCCTTTTTTATTGGACAATATGTGCTTACTTTTTTTGGAATAACGATCAATGCGCTTCGAATTTCTGGAGGAATTATCATTGCCACTTCAGGCTATACTTTGCTGAACGGTAAATTCAATAAAGAAAGAGGTATCAACAAACAGATTGAACAAGAAGTGCTAAGCCGAAACGATATTGCGCTAACCCCTTTAGCAATCCCAATGCTTGCTGGTCCAGGTTCCATTTCGTTACTTATTGCTTTTTACCAAGAACACCAATCGACTACAGATATTATTTCTTCTTGTTTTGCCATTTTTGCAGTGGCTATAGTCATTTTTTTGGTTTTACGAAGTGCCCATTACCTTGCTAAATTCCTTGGCGCTTCAGGTATAGTTGCTATTTCTAGAATTGTTGGTTTTTTGACTATCGCTATTGGAATTCAATACATCATTAGTTCTGTTTTAAGTATTATCCGAGGGATTTGAGATTGAATCTAAAGTATTTTATATATAAGAGACTGTTCCAAAACAAATTGCAACAGTCTCTTTTTATAATTATTTACTATTTTTAAAATATTTTTTATAGGCTAAAAAACCTAAAATACCAATCAGTAAGAGCGACCAAGTTTTTACTAAAAAAGCAATAATATCTTCGAGTACAAACCAACCGGAACTCAATCCATCTATTAATTGTGATCCAAAATTTTGTCGGTATGTTTTTTAATTAGCAATAAGTTCTTGCTTGATGGTTTCGCTTTGATAAATTTGCAAAGTGATGGTACTAAAATTTACTTGATCTTGTAAAGATAAATTATTTAGTTTGCTGTTATCGTTTTGTTCTTTTTTACTGTTCAAATTATCTTCTGCGGCTATAATATCGTTGATTTTTTTACCTTTAGTATCAATAGCTTTTTCCATTCGTTTTTCATGACTTGACATTCTATTTTGCGCCAATTGATTCGATAACATTCGAAAAGTAACTTCATCCGCTTTAATAATTCGGTATTCTAGAAAATCAATTTGTCTGGAAATAATCTTTATAACAGTATCCATACGTGTATTAGGAACTCTCAAGGTAATGTTGTTTTCTACAGTGTATTTTGTAGTTTCAAGTGTACTATCCTGACTTATTTTGGTTACTGTTCGGTTAGAAATTGTACTTTGTAAATTGCTATTTGTTACAAAACCACCAAATCTATTGGCTGCATTTTCAATTGCATAAGTGGATTGCGGAACATTTTTGACTTTAAATTTTATATCAGCTGTTCGAATACATTTTCGATTGCTTTTTGAAGGTTCTAAATTTGAAGAAGAAGCAATTACATTAGTGCTATCGGTCGATTGCATAGTGACCGAATCTGTAGAGTTTTCGCTTTCCGCTACTTTGTTTTTACATGAAATAACTATTCCAAGACAAAGAATAGCAATTAATACAATTTTGGTGTTTGTGTTCATAAAATTTAATTTTAATGATTAATAAAGATTTGCTTTATTATTAATAAGTAGAATAATAAAAGTAGTTTTCTTCTCAATAATTAATTAAATTTAGTTGAATTGTTAATTTTTTTAATACCAATAAAAATCATGCCAATAATTTATTT
>CAIRNC010000182.1 GCA_903879875.1 uncultured Bacteroidota bacterium | reverse complement strand
CAGAACTTCAAAAATAGAATAAACAATAAAAACATACAACACTTTGAAAGACTAATTATGAAATCTGTATTAACATAACTTTACCAACTTCTTGGCAATTAGTTTTGAGTATAAAATAATACATTTACATTACATTAATCTCCATTCTAAATGATTAAAAACAAACTAATACTTCTTTTGGTTTATATAATGGTCACAATTGCTTACTCACAAGAGGAAAAGTGGCTTCATGGCAAAATCATAGTGAAATACGCCACCCCTCAAGGCGTGCATATTATCAATTTAGTAAATGAGAGAGAAGCCATTTCAGATGTAAATGGTTTGTTTACAATTCTAGCAAAATCAGATGATTTATTGGTTTTTTCAGCGGTGCATCTCGACTATCAACGTAGAATTATTGAGCCCGAGGATTTCAAACTTCCTTTAATCACGATTGCAATGACAGCCAGAGTCAATCAATTAGACGAAGTGAAAATTCTAAAATATCCAAAAATCAATGCATTAGATTTAGGCATCTTAGCTACCCCTGCCAAACATTATACACCCGCTGAACGAAGGTTACGAACTGCGGGCGATTTTAAACCAGCAGATATTGTTTTCATTCTACTGGGAGGAGCCTCAATTGACCCAGTTCTTAACGCCATTTCTGGACGAACAGCAATGCTAAAAAAAGAACTTCTGGTAGAACGACGTGAATTGCTAATGGCAAAAATTTCTGATTTATATGAAGACGCTTTTTATATAAATAAACTAAAAGTCAACAAAGAGTATATTAAAGGATTTCAACTTTTCCTTATAGATAGTCCCGATTTTGTTAAGGCATTAAAAGACAATAACAAAACCATGATATCGTTTCTAATTGGAAAATTAGCCGTTGATTATAACATTCGGATCAATGATAAAAACTAATAAAACGCTCCTACTTTGTTTGATTTTATTGAGTCAATTACTATTTTCACAACAAGTACCTCGTGAGTTACTATCGGGTAAAATAATGAACGATTCTATTGGTTTGGAAAACATAAAAGTACTAAATATCAATATCAATAAATTTGCAATTTCAGACCAACAAGGCTATTTCAATTTATTTGCAAGACCAAAAGACACCTTAGTTTTCTCCAGTTTTTCATCGGTTTCTAAAAAAATAATTTTGACGGAAGCCGATTTTAATGTACAAATATTCAAAGTAAAACTTGAAAGCTTTAGCACTACGCTTGATGAAATCATCATTTCTCCAAATGCCCTCACAGGAAATTTAAACACCGACCAAAAGAACATTAAAATAAAACGTGTTGCAAAACCTAATATCCAATTGGCTTTGATTACAAATTTTGAAGATGACACGCGTTCATCTCCAACTAATAAACTTATGCCGGGATATATCGACCGAAGGTATATGATGGATTTTATGGCAATTGGCACTAAAATAGTGAAACTAATTCAGCCCAAAAAGAAAGCGAAAAAAATTATTTTTACATCCCATAAATATTTTCCAGACGCAATAAAAGAAAGATATAGCTCCTATTTTTTTGAAAATACTTTACATTTAACAACCGCTGAAACTGTATTATTTCTTGCTTTTTGTGAAGCGGATTCCAAAGCAAACGAATTATTGGAAGTGAATAGAGAAATAGAATTAATTGCATTTTTGATTGCAAAACGCAAAGAATTTGTTTTAGCTAAAAAAGAATAATTACTTTTGAAGAATGAAAAAAATAATAACATTTGGTTTGCTTTTTATCTTTTTAACAAGCTTTACTTCCATTGGAATACATAAATTTTATGTTTCGATTTATCAAATTAATTATGCTCAAGAAAAAAAAGTGCTTCAAATTACTTCACGCCTATTTATTGACGATTTGAATAACGTATTGACCAAGAAATACAAGCAAAATATACATATTGGAGAACCAAATGAATCGGAAAACGATGTGGTTTTGATGAAAAAATACTTTACAGATCATTTCTCATTAAAAGTAAACGGGGAACAGAAGCAAATAATTTTTCTAAGCAAAGAACTTGAAAGCAATGTGGTAATTTGTTATTTCAAATGCAAGGACATTGCTAAAATAAATACACTAGAAGTTCAAAACACCTGCTTATTTGAACTGGATAGCGAACAACAAAACATTATGCAATCTACAATTTATGGCATTAAAAAAAGTGTGCTTTTAACTGGCGATACTATCAAAGGAATGTTAAAAGAATAGCAAACCTATTTAGTTTAACGAAATAAAATTACTTTTATAACCTTAATAGCGCATCAAAACATGAAAAAATCGGCATACTTTATAGTTTCTTTCCTACTTATTACATTAACAACCTCGGCACAAGAAGTCAAAGCACAAGGACATACTGACACCAATAAATTCAGACAAATGTATGATTTACTGGCTACACCAAACATGTACAGAACGGCTTCGGGCGCGCCAGGTCCTGAATATTATCAGCAACAAGCCGATTATAAAATGGATGTGGAATTGGATGACAAAAATACCAAATTATACGGCGTTGAAACCATTACTTACACCAATAATGCTAAAGAATCATTGGATTATTTATGGATTCAATTGGATCAAAATATAGCTGCAAAAAACTCTAAAACACCGCTAATTGAAAACGCAAAAATAGATCCTTCTATCAGTGCGGCTGGCTTTTCTAGAAAATATTTAGAAGAAAAATTTGATGGCGGTTTCAATATCGATTATGTAAAAGACGCAAAAGGCATTGCTATTCCCTACACTATTAACCAAACCATGATGCGCATTAATTTGGCAAAACCATTAGCACACGGAGAAAAAATAGCATTGACAATCAAATGGAATTACAACATCAATAATTATATGATTGATGGCGGTCGTTCGGGTTATGAACATTTTAAAGACGGAAACAATTTATACATTCTGGCGCAATTTTATCCTAGAATGGCGGTTTATAATGACGTGGAAGGTTGGCAAAATATGCAATTTTGGGGCAGTGGCGAATTTGCTTTGCCTTTTGGGAACTTTGAAGTAAACATTACGGTTCCTGCCGATCATATTATGGAAGCAACGGGTGTTTTACAAAACAGAAATGAAGTTTTTACACCATTACAAGTACAACGTTACACGCAAGCTGAAAATTCTTTTGACAAACCTGTTGTAATTGTAACTCAGTCAGAAGCAGAGGCTACTGAAAAAGGCTTTTCTGACAAGAAAAAAACTTGGAAATTCAAAGCGGAAAACGTTCGTGATTTTGGTATTTCAACCTCTCGAAAGTTTATTCTTGATGCAATGGCTGTAAAACTGGGAGGCAAAACCGTTATGGCTATTTCTTTGTATCCGAAAGAAGGAAATCCACTGTGGGAGCAATATTCCACACGTGCCGTTGCACATACACTAAAAAGCTACTCGAGTTATACGTTTGACTTTCCTTATCCAAAAGCGGTATCGGTGAATGCACAAGATCAAGGTATGGAATATCCTATGATTTGTTGGAATTTTGGTCGTCCTGATGCCGATGGCACCTATTCTGATCGAGTAAAATATGGTATGTTGGGCGTTATTATTCACGAAGTGGGACACAACTTTTTTCCAATGATAGTCAACTCCGACGAACGCCAATGGACATGGATGGACGAAGGTTTAAATACTTTTATGGAATACCTTGCAGAAATTTCGTGGGAGCCTACTTTTCCAGTAGATAGAGGTCCAGCAAGAATGATTGTGCCCTACATGAGTGGTGATCAAAAAAACATTGAACCCATAATGACCAACTCTGAAAGCATCAAACAATTTGGGAATAATGCTTATGGAAAACCAGCTGCGGGATTGAATATCTTAAGAGAAACTATTATGGGACACGAGCTTTTTGACTATGCTTTCAAAACGTATACCAACCGTTGGAAATTCAAACATCCTACTCCTGAAGACTTTTTTCGAACTATGGAAGATGCCTCTGCACTCGATTTGGATTGGTTTTTTAGAGGTTGGTTTTACACTACCGATTTTACCGATATTGGAATAAAAGAGGTAAAACAATATTATGTTAGCGATGTAGTTCCTGCCGGATTTAAAGCGCCAGTTCCTTCCCGAAGAAACAGGTTAAAAGCAACAGGACCGCAAGTTTTTATGGTAGAAAATGGCAGTGCCGATTATAAACCAGAAATGGACAAACCATTAAACATAAAAGAAATAAAACCTTTAAATGAGTTTATAACTGCCAATTTCAAACCCGAAGAAATTGAAAAACTAAAAACGCCGAAGTATTTTTATCAAGTTGCCTTTAACAAACCTGGAGGATTAGTGATGCCAATAATTGTCGAGATTACATTTGAAGATGGTACTTTTGAAACCCATACTTTTCCAGCACAAATATGGCGTTTAAATGACTATGAAGTGTCTCGTACATTTGCTACTGAAAAGGCTATCAAAAAAATAGTTGTAGATCCAAAACTTGAAACAGCCGATATCGACACGACCAATAATACATGGCCAAAAACAGAAGTAAAATCTAAATTTGAATAGAGAGGGAACAAAATCTTTGTAACTTTGTACTTTAAAATTTTTTAAACCAAAAGAATATGTTTGGAATAGGAGGATCAGAATTAATATTCATCGTATTAATAGCTGTAATGCTTTTTGGAGCGGATAAAGTGCCAGAAATTGCTCGAACATTAGGTAAAGGAATGGCGCAATTAAAAAATGCTACTGACGATATAAAAAGTGAAATCACAAAAAGTGCCGAAGCCAATGGACTGGATGTAAAATCCATAACAAGCGGTTTTACTGATGAAATGGACAGCATAAAACAAGGATTTAACAAAATGGTTTTAGAAGAAACATCGGCAAAAACCAACGATGTAAAATCGATAACCGATGATATTACTACCGAAATCACAAAAGCCAAAATAACAATTGACGATTTGGTCGATGGCCCTATCAAAAGACAATCTTAAAAATGTTAGAGAAAATCCTTCTTCTCGACAAAGAATTATTGATTTACCTCAACGGATTAGGTTCCGAAACCTTTGATGGTTTGTGGTTGTTCATTACAAAACAAACCAATTGGATTCCTTTTTTTATATTTTTATTGTACTTGGTTTATAAAAAATTAGGTGTTAAACAATCCTTAATTGTCCTGATTTTTGTAGCCGTATTAGTAGCCGCAACGGACCAAATTACGAATCTTTTTAAATATGAATTTCAAAGATTGCGTCCGTGTAGCGATCCTGCTATAAACACTATCATTCGAGTTGTTAAGTCTAGTGAAACCTTTAGCTTTTTTTCTGGACATGCGGCAAACACAATGGCTGTAGCTGCCTTTTTATTTTTACTCCTAAAAAAACAATACCGCTATTTCTGGCTAATCTTTTTATGGCCTTTGATTTTTGCATACAGCAGAATATATCTAGGGTTGCATTATCCTATAGATATTATGTGTGGTTATCTTTGCGGATGGATTACTGGATATTTGATGCACAAAGCATTTCAATATTCATATAATAGAAATTTTATTTATAGAAAATAATACAAAGCTATATATTTGATTAATAAATACGAAAAACAACCCCAAAACTTGTACTTTTATTACACAATTTAACATGAATTCCATTTTTAGAATCACACTCCTACTCTTTATAAGCTCCATAGGATTTGCCCAAGTTGGAGCACCCAATTGTGCCACTTTAGAAGCCAATCCGCAGCTGTATCAATCCTGTGCTACTAGCATTCCATTCAGCAACTCGACAACTTCAAACACTGAGACCTATAGTATCAGCTGTTTTGAACAGGCACCAAAAGCCCCCGCTTGGTTTTATATAAAAATTAAAAATTCAGGCGACATTTTTTTAGAAATAAGTCAAGTGAGTAATTTAGGCAACGCAATCGATGTGGATTTTGTGCTTTGGGGACCTTTTAATAGTTTGTCTAATATTTGCTCACAACTCAATCCTAGTTCAGAGAAAGATTGTAGTTGGCTTCCTGATACAGTTGAAAATGTGAATTTAACCAATGTAATCACTGATGAATATTATATTTTGTTAGTAGATAATTACTCCCAACTTCATGGTGAAATTACCATTACACAAACTGGAGGTAACGGAAGCTCTGATTGTAGTTTCCTTTCTGATGTAAAAATAAAAGATACGGCCTCTAATGAAATCACACAGTTGAATTATTGCAAACCAGCTACAAAATCACTGATGGCTACGGTTGATAGCAGCAATTTTCCTGGCACACAATCTAATTTAAGATTTAGTTACAAATGGTTCAAAGACGGCGTTTTAATTGCAACCACAAACAGCTCGCTTTCAAGTACCAATACAATTAGCGTTTCTGAAACGGGCAGCTACAAAGTACAAATTGCAGCTTATGATAGTACTAATTTAAGTATCGACCCATCCAATCTTCCCTTTACGGATGACCAAAGCGATTCGATAGACTTGAGTTTTTTCACAGCACCTAACATCAACATTCAAGCGACTTCACAGTGCCTGAATGCCAATCCTGTTTTGCAAACCAATATCCTAAACACGGAAATACAGACGTATACCTATCAATGGTTTGTGAACAATATCACAGTTTCAGCAGCGACAGCACAAAATTATTCACCTACATTATCAGGAGATTATAGTGTAAAAGTAGCTAATGCCGGTTGTGCAGCTGTAACGTCAAACAGCATTTCGGTATATCAAAAACCACAAGTCAGTATAGCAAACGACAAAATTATTTGTGATGGCGATAGTTTCCAAATCACTTCATTGCTTCAAAATAGTATTGGACTTACTAATGTTTCGTACCAATGGTTCAAAGATGGGGTGCTAATTTCTGGTGCGACTAGTTCAAATTATACTGTAAGTGCCAGTAATCAATCGGTTGGTTCAACAGCTATATATACATTACAAGTGACCGAGCAAGGGCTTTGCAGTACTACTTCTAACGCGGTTTCTATTAAAATAAATGCGTTGCCTTTGCTCTCATCTGCTCCAATAACTGTGGAACAATGCGATTTTACCATTCCAAATAATGATGGGATTTCTATCACTAATCTTACTCAAGCGTATAACAACATTACCAGCAATACCCCTGGATTGACATTAAGCTATTTTCTGGATGCTGGATTGACGCAACCCATTTCAAATCCAACGGCTTTTCAAAATAGCGTTCCTTTTAACCAAACTATTTATGT
>CAIRNC010000181.1 GCA_903879875.1 uncultured Bacteroidota bacterium | reverse complement strand
AATTGGGCTTGTATTATGACCGAAATAAAAACAATAAAAAAGCGGTTATTTATTATAACAAATCCTTAAGAACCAAATCTGCTGACCAATATTTAGTAGCGTCTAACTATAGAAATCTTGCTAAAATAAACTTTGATAATGCTAAATATCAAACTGCTGGACAATATTATGATAGTACATTGGTCAATTTAACGGTTAAAACAAAAGAATATAATGCCATCAAAAAGAAAAGAGAAAATCTTGCTGATGTAATAAAATACGAAGCTATTGCACAACGAAATGACAGTGTTTTAAACGTGCTTTCTTTGTCGGCGGATGATCAAAAGGGTTTTTATGAAGATTATATAGCCAAAATTAAAAAAGCGGATAAAGAGAAAGCGGCATTAGAAAAAGAAAAAGCAGACAAGGCAGCAAGAATAGCAGGGAATTCAAATGCTGAAGACGATCCAATTGTCGGAAAAAGTATTTCGAGTAGCAGATCAGATGCTTCAGGAATTGCGCCACCATCTTTTGGTCCTAAAGCTACTAGTGACGATGCAAATACTTTTTATTTCTATAATCCATCAACTGTTGCTTATGGAAAAATTGAATTTAAGAAAAAATGGGGCGACAGAAGCTTAAAAGGAAATTGGCGCTTGTTTTCAGAGCAAGCAAAATTATCTCCCAATGATGTTGCATCTGAAAAAGAAACAACAGATGCTAAAGAAGAAGACTCAAAAGAGAAATCAGTTGAACCAAAATATACCGTTGATTTTTATTTAAAACAATTGCCTACAACCCAAAAAGTAATTGACAGTCTAGCAAAAGAACGAAATTTTGCTTACTACCAATTAGGCGTTATTTATAAAGAAAAATTCAAAGAATACAAGCTGGCATCGAGTAAATTAGAGCAATTATTGAAAAACAATCCTGAAGAGCGTTTGATTTTACCTGCTATGTACAATTTGTTTAAAATTTACGAAATTACTGACAAAGAAATGGCATTGGTAATGAAAAACAAAATCATTGCTCAGTATCCAAACTCTCGCTATGCACAGATTTTAAGTAATGGAAATTTGAATCAATCCACTCTAAACGAATCGCCTGATGTGGCCTATCAAAAATTATATAAACGCTATTTAGACGGTGACTATTATAAAGTTTTAGACCAAGTAACAAAATATATTGACCAATTTACAGGTGAAGAAATAGCTCCAAAATTTGAACTATTAAAAGCACATACCGTTGGAAAATTAAAAGGTTTAACAGAATATAAAATGGCATTAAATTTTGTTGCCCTCAATTATCCAAACGTTGAAGAAGGAAAAAACGCCGAACAACTTCTTGCAACAAATATTCCTGTTTTCGAAAAAATGAAATTTTATGCTACAAAACCTGCAAGCTGGAAAATCATTTATAAAGTAAGAAATATTGACAGTTTAAAAACAAAGTCTTTATTTGATATTGTAACAAAATTTGCTGCAGAAAGAACAATTGACAAATTAAAATCATCAATCGACATCTATTCAATGAACGAAAGTTTTGTTGTTATTCACGGATTTAAAACAGAGGAAAAAGCCAATAATGTAGCAACCATTTTAAGAGACTATAAAGATTATAATATTGCAGATATTGCTATTGTAATTTCAAATGAAAATTATAAAATTGTTCAAATAAAGAAAAATTTAACAGACTATTTGGTAACACCAAAATCAGAACCACTGCCAGAACAACCAGCTGCTCCACAACCTACAAATTCAAATACAAACCCTGCTAATCCAAACAAAACACAAAACAAAGTAATTTCACCACCACCAGGCATGAATATTATAGATGGTGACGATCCTCCTCCATCAAACGAATCTTCACCAGAAAAAGAGCCACCGACAATGCCTAAAAAACCATAAAGATGTTCGACAAAAAACCAAAATCATATACAGATTTATTGGGAAAAACCAATAGAATAGTTGAAGGAACAATTATAAAAGGCGATATTATTTCTCAAGCCGATTTTAGGTTGGATGGTGAATTGTATGGCAATTTTTCTTCCAAAGGCAAAATAGTAATTGGACCAACAGGAATTGTAAAAGGAGACATTGTATGTAAAAATGCTGATATTGAAGGAAAGTTTGAAGGTAAAATTCAAGTAGTTGAACTTTTAAATTTAAAAACAAAAGCAAGCATACATGGCGAAGTCATTTGCGGAAAATTGGCCGTTGAACCAGGAGCTGATTTTAGCGCCACTTGCGTTATGAAACCCAATACAAAAAGTATAAATTCAAATGACGTACAACAAAGAGTCGAAGAAAAAAAAGCCTAACAAATGGTTAGCACTCCTTTCGATGCCAATTCAAATGGGCTTAGTCATTTTTCTTTTTGCTAAATTAGGAAGTTGGTTAGATGTTAAATTCCAAAATTCACATAGCATTTATGTCAAAATTTCAACGCTTGTAGGAGTTGCCATTGCTTTCTATAATCTAAACAGACAACTGAAAGAAATTAACGAATCTGACAATACAACTAATGATTAAAAAGTACAAAACCCTTTTTGAAGTATTTTTCCTTTCAATTGTCGCATTTCTAATACACAAAATACTTTTCTTTAGTATTGGAAATCCAAATTCAGAACAAACCTTTCATTATTCACTGAATACACTTTATTTAATTTTTACTATTTTTTCATTATTTATTGTAGGCATTCTTACAATAGTAAAAGAAAAAAATATT
>CAIRNC010000180.1 GCA_903879875.1 uncultured Bacteroidota bacterium | reverse complement strand
GCTCATTACTTCAATTTTATCATAAATACTTTTAGCTTTAAATTCTCCTTCAGATTTTTCAATTTTCTCAACATCGAAATAAGTTAAAACTGGTATATGTGCAAAAGAATTGCGAATTGTATTGAGTTTTATTATATTATCAATTTCCTTATTTTCAAAATTCCTAATGTTTTTTAAAATTTTGATTTTTCCTCCGACTGAGATTATAGATGAATTCAAAATAATTTTTTTAAATTCATTTTTATCTTTAGGTTGAAAATAGTCAATAATAATGTCATTAATTTTCGATTCAATTTTATTCATTTCATTAATTACCCAACCCCTATTTTCTTCGATATTACGTTCATAAATATTTGTTTTATTCGATCTTTTAAATTCCATTTTAATGTTGTTATTTTATATTTCTGGTATTAGTAGATTTTCTAGTTCTCATTAAATCATTTATTCTCCTCCAAAAATAATCAAATCAAGTTAGAATTCAAACTATCTGTATTGATTCCATATTTTAAATTCTCATGTTGTTGATATAACAAGTTGTTTTTGATATAAATTAGCATATGATAAGCTTACAGCATGATTTTTTTTCAATACAATTCTATACTATTTCCAATTTTTTGGTGATTCATTTTTTCTCAAAAAAACAACACCGATTTAGCCATTGAATTGAAAATAATTAATTAGATTTGAGACACTGTTTCAAACTAAAATATTCTAATACAATGACGCTATTTCATATTAGTGCTGAATGTTATCCAGTTGCCAAAGTTGGTGGACTTGCTGATGTTGTGGGTGCGCTTCCAAAATATCAAAATCAATTGGGGCATAGTGCCAAAGTGGTGGTACCGGGTTATGACAATAAATTTACTCAAGAAAATGAATTTGAATCGGTACATAGTGGCAAATTAAGACTTGGTGAGTTTCTGTTTCCCTATACTGTTTTAAAAGAAAAGACCAACAAGTTGGGTTTTGAGTTGTACTGTATTGCCATTCCAGAATTGTTTGATAGACCTAATGTCTATTCCTATGAAGATGACACCGAACGCTTTTTGGCATTTCAAATTGCATTTCTCAATTGGCTCACAGAAACCAATCAATACCCTGATGTTTTGCACTGCCATGATCATCATACTGGATTGATTCCTTTTATGGTGCAATATTCTTATAATTACCAACATTTAAAGCACACGCCAACGGTTTTAACCATTCACAATGGACAATATCAAGGTTGGTTTGGGTTTAACAAAGTGCATTATATTCCCGATTTTGATCGTTCTAAATTGGGCTTTTTAGAATGGAATGGCACCATAAATCCATTGGCATCAGCCATAAAATGTACTTGGAAAATCACAACAGTTTCTCCTAGTTATTTAGACGAAATAAGCAATAATGCAAATGGGTTAGAAAATTTATTGCGCTTTGAAAGACCCAAATCTGTTGGTATTTTAAATGGTATAGATACCGAAGTTTGGAATGCTGCAACTGACCCTATGTTGCAAACCAATTATGGATTAAACGATTGCAAAAAAGGGAAAGCAGCCAACAAAAAATGGCTTTGCGAACAATTTAATCTCGATAGCAAAAAACCTTTATTTACTTTTATAGGTCGATTGGTTGGCGAAAAAGGGG
>CAIRNC010000179.1 GCA_903879875.1 uncultured Bacteroidota bacterium | reverse complement strand
CGCTTTCCCCTCCTTTGGAGGGGTGCCCAACGGGCGGGGTGGTTATTTACTCTTTCACCCCAAACTTTTCAATTATATAATGTTCTAACTCACTCATCACATTTCCTAAATCATGCAACACTCTGAAATTAGTGGTTTTGAAAACGAATAATCCCAATGAAACTAAAAAAGCTTCTCTTTTTTGGTCGTAGTTTTCTTTTTCGTTGTGGCTTTCTCCATCAATTTCAATTACTAGCCCTAACTTTTTTACATAAAAATCTACGATATAGTTGCCTATGATGCGCTGTCGGTCAAAATCGATATTCCAAAACGCATTGTTTCTAACCTGTTTCCAAAAAACAACTTCGGCAAAATTATACCCTTTCCTTAAGGCTCTCGCTCTACTTTTTAACGCACTGTTGTAAGGCAATTGCTCAATGTAGTTTGCCTTAATGGGTGTGTTGTGAATTTGAGTTATATTATTTAAGTCTTGCATTTTTTGTTGTGTTGTATTTGCTTTTACAATTGAATTTTGCCTTTTTAGAGTAGTTGCCACCCCGCCTTTCAGGCACCCCTCCAGAGGAGGGGAATTCTTTTATTTCTTTATATTTCTCCTCCAGAGGAGGGGAATTTTTTAAGGTCTGTAATGGTATTCGTTTTCGCTCAAAATGTTGCCGTCTTTGTCTTTTACGTTTTCTAGTCTACCGAAAGCATCGTAATTAAAATAATGCGTCTCGCCTTTTGGGTCGGTGATGCTTGTTACTCCAATGAGTGGATCATAGGTATAAGTAGTGATCATGGCATTAGCCAAAACCGAATCTGCTCTTAGTGCATTGAGCGCCAATCGAAGTGTTTCCTCTTTACCAGAGCAAGGGTAAGTAGTGCAATGGTCGTTGTCGCCATTTGACAATCCTTGAAGATTACTAACATAGCTCGAAATGGCACTATAAGGAGCGTTTTCTATTTTGGCTATGGGTTGGGTTTGGTTGTAGCCCCAGATGTAACTTACGAGGGTGCCACTTTCTTGTTGCAATTCTAAGGGATTGCTATACTCGTCATATAAGTTATATATAACACGATTCTCTAGGGTTTGTGTTTCTTTTGCAGCCTGAATTGCTTGTGGCAAATAGGACGCATTCCCAGGAAAAGTATTGGAATAATTAATCTGACTTGTTGATAATAGAGCAGTCCCTTTGTATTTTTCTATTCGTTCAATTTCTGAAATTCGGTTTTCAGAAGTTGGTGAATTACCCGTGTGATAAAAATATTTGGTTTTTAAAACTTCTCCTGTGCTGTTGGTTATTGTTGATTCACTAATTTTTTTATTTAGCGGATTGTAAGTATACGTTTCATCGGTTTGGGAAATATTTGGTATATTACTGTTATTAGGGTAGAAATACGTATTTGTTTTTTTTGAGGAGAGTTTTGCCCAGCCGAATGTTTCTATTAAAGGATATTGTTGTGTATAGTCAACTGGATAGCCACATAAATTAGAAGAGCTAATACAAGTTCCTAATGAAGGACAAATTGGACCTTGAGAGTTTTCAAAATAAGGAATGTAAGAGAAATAGTTGCCAAAATACTGACCCCCAAAACAAGTACCCAATGGTTTAAACCTTCGGATGCCATACGTTCGGTCAGTCTGGGTAAAATCATATACATAATTTACTTCCTGTAATTTAAAATAATTATCATTTTCAACAATTTCTTTGATAAGCAATCCTCTCTTAAAATCTAAATTTCTTGATGGCAAAAAAGGAGGGGTGTTTGAAAACATTATCTCTTCTGGATAATCAATAGGTGAAGTATATTCATAATTAATTCGTCCATTACCACTTTCTTTAACAGTTACATATTTATATCCAACATCTGCTCCTTGCGTTCTTAATGAAATCAAACTATTAAAGTTGTTATTAGAAACAAAATTGATAGTTCCTAAATATGCAACTCCACTACTTCCTAGTTCTTCTGCGCATAATGTATTTATTTTTATTGCGTTTTCATACTTAAATAATGGTTTTGCAAAAACCAAAGAGCCACTACTTTTAGTAATATCAGAAGGTAATGAATAACTAAATACTTTTTCCTTTTTTGGGAATATTCCATTCGCTTGGGTTTTATAATAATTTTCAGAAACATCACTATCAAAATACCCGATTTGTTTTATTCTATTCCCACCACCATATAAATATTTTTTTTCATAAGCATTTTTTGTAAAGTACTCTATAGTAACATTGTCATTTGCTCCTGAATAAGAGGATGTGGTAAATTCTCTTTTAATTCCGTAATGTATGCCTTGCTGAAGAGTGTAATTTAAACAACACTCAGTTAAGCCATAACCACAAGTTAAATTTAATACCTGAACCCAATTATTACCAACTAATTTCACCAGTTTAAGTGCTTTAACAGCAAGGGTTGCGTCTTCTGGATAAGCTATAGATGAATAAATTTTTACTTTTTTATCCTCAGTTGCCGAAAAATCCAATAATTTTATACCAACATTAGTAGTTTCTGAATTGTTGTTTGTTGTAGTATTGGAAAATGTTAGGGTATTGGTAGTACTTAATGAAAAATTATTCGGATTTTCATTAAAATTGGAAATTGCCTCATCCCCAATG
>CAIRNC010000178.1 GCA_903879875.1 uncultured Bacteroidota bacterium | reverse complement strand
CTTTTTTCGGCAAGCAACAAGAAGTAAACGTAGCTATGAAAAACCGAGTACCCTATCTTATCGGTACCGACATCAACGGAAAAAGTGAGGGTAGATTTATGTATTTGAACGAAAATGGAAATCTAGCTGGCGATTTGAATTTCAAAGAAAACGAATTGAACGGGGTACAAAAATACTATGATGAGAAAGGAAATCTAACGGAAGAAAAATCATTTTTGAACGGAAAATTAGATGGAAAACGAACCCGTTATTACACCAATGGCAACATCAGTATTGTAGAAAATTACAAAGACAATCTATTGGAAGGCATCAGTACTTCCTATGCTGTAAATGGTGGAAAAGAATGTGAAGTGAATTTTATAAAAGGAGAACGGGACGGAAAGTTAATTTGCTTGTATGCAAATGGCACTAAAAAATCGGAATCAAATTATACCAACGGTAAATTGAATGGTGCTTATGTTGCCTACAATGAAGCTGGCGACTTGATTGAAAGTTATAACTTTTTAGATAATTTATATGATGGGAAATACTTGCAATATTACGATGGAAAAACGATTAAAATAGAAGCCGAATACAGCAAAGGTGATGGAGTTGGCACATACAAAAAATACTACAGTAATAAAGTTCTAGAACGGGAAGTAGTTTACGAAAATGGCAAAGCGAAAACGGCCACAGATTATTATGCCAATGGAAAAAAAGAAGGAGAATCAGTCTATAATGATAAAGGAGAACTCGAAAATTTTGTTTCAATAGACGACAATGGAAACAAGTATTTTGAAGAAAAGAACAAATCAGGCGATTTGAAATCGGGGGTGCAATATGTAAAAGACAATCCAAACCCTATAGCAGTGAGCATGTCAAAAAAACCATTTATAATGAAAAATTATGAAGGAAAACAACTGGTTATTGGCGATTTTGAAAAAGGAAAAAAGGTTAGGGAATGGAAATATTATTTCACTAACGGACAGTTGAAATTTTCAGAAAACTATAAGCTTGGCAAAATGGAGGGTTTGAAAACTACTTATGATAGAAATGGCGAATTGAATTTTATCTGTAACTATGTAAATGACACTATAAACGGGTTATACGAAGTATATGAAAACAACAAATTGGAAAGAAAATATTTCTATTCTAATGGACAACAAAACGGGCCATATAAAATTTATTATCCCGACGGTACTTTGAGTGTTGAAGGTATTTTATCTAGCGGCAATGTGAACTTTAAAAAGAATAATTATTGGCAAAATGGCAATGTTTCTTCTACAGTTACCTATATCGATGATGAGTTGACAGCCATACAATATTTTAATCCAAAAGGTGAAAAAGAAAATAGTTTTGATTACAAAAATAAAACTGGAAAATTCAACATCAGCTATTACAACGGAACTACAACTTTAGATTTTGAATTGGTTAATGGCAAATTAAATGGTAAATCGGTATTCAAAGACAAGTTTAATAATGTCATAAAAGAAAGCGAATACTGCAACGGAGAAAGAAATAATAACTACAAAGGATTCAGTCCGAATGGAACACTTTGGACGGAAAGCACCTATCATTCAGGTAAATTAATAGGTTTGGACAAACAATATGATTTAGTAGGTAATTTACGATTAATAGAAGAATACACGTTTGGTGATGAAATTGGAAAAGTAACTCGGTATTTTCACAACAAATCAAAAATGTTAGAATATAATAAATTAAATAGTGCCATTGATGGAGAATATAAATTTTATAATCAAAAAGAAGAAAATGTCTTGATTTTAGGCTATCAAAACAATGTTTTGAAATATTATATTAAGAAAAACAATGCTGGTGAACTCAAAGATAAAATTGAAATTGTTGACGAAACCGTTTCGATTGTCTCCAACTATCCAAATGGAAAAGCTGCAATAAAATTACAAGTTGTTTCGGGAAGTTTTGATGGAAAATTAATCATTAATAGCGATTTAGGTAAACCTGAAATTGAAATTAATTATAATAAAAACACATTTGATGGCAACCGTATAGAATATTATCCTAATGGAAACGTTTATAAAAAAGAAACTTTCGTAAATGGTAATTTTGAAGGTTCTCAAGAATTTTATACAGCAGATAAAAAACCGTGGCTTACGGCCAATTATAAAAACGATGAGTTACATGGCAATACACTAATCTATGTTAATGGAATTCTCTCAATTACAAAAAAATATGACTCAAATGAATTGGTCGAAATTATCAAATAAAGGTTACGGTTATTTAATTCTTAGCGTTGGGTTTGTTTTAAATTGTAGTGCACAAGAGACACTTCAAGACTATAAAAAAGCCTTTCCTGATTATAACGAAATGGTTTTAAGTGACAAACAATCCTACAATATAACTATCGATGATGGCAAAATAAAAGTGATTGAAGACAATCATTATGAGTCCATGATTTTGACCGAAAATGGCATTCAAAATAACGAAGAATCTTTTACCTATTCTGAATTAGTTAAATTGAAAAGCTATGAGGCTTATACGGTTATTTCTAACAATGGTAAGGAAAAAAAGATTAAAGTAACCCAATCTAACGAAAAAAATCTAAGACAGAACTCCGTGTTTTTTAATGATGTAAAACAGCGACAACTCCTGTTCCCAAATCTTGAAGCCGGTGCCAAAAAAGTGTATGATTACCAAACCGAGATTACAGATCCTTTTCTGCTGCACAAATTTGTTTTTGGCGGCGGGTTACCTATCAAAAATTCAACCTTAGAAATTAAAACCGAAAAAGGAATTGAAATTGGCTACAAAGTTTTTAATGATCCGAATAATGCTATCGTATTTTCAAAGACAGAAAAAAAGGGAAAATGGTTGTACCAATGGACTTTAAATGATGTAATTCCAATAAAATCAGAGGACAATTCGCAAGGCTATTTGTACGTTATGCCACACATTAATGTGTATGTCAAAGATTACGTTGTGGACGATAAAAAAATAGAAGTACTCGATGATGTGACAAAACTATACGAATATTATAAAGGATTCACGAAAAATTTAAACCAAACTGAAGATGCAACATTAAAAGCGATTACCCTTGATATTACTGCTAATCAAACGTCAGAGGAAGACAAAATGAAAAGCATTTTTTATTGGGTAAAAGACAATATCAAATACATCGCTTTTGAAAACGGTTACGAAGGTTTTATACCCCGAGAAGCGAGTTTGGTTTGCGAACGTAAATTTGGCGATTGTAAAGATATGGCTAGCATTATTTCGGCAATGGCAAAGTATGCCAATATTCCAAATGTGTCTGTTTCTTGGATTGGAACTCGAGATATTCCCTATTCCTATAATGAATTGGCTACACCAGCTGTGGACAATCACATGATTGCTGTGTATAAAAAAGGAGAAGAATATGTATTTTTAGATGCCACTGACAAAGAAACGCTTTATGGCATTCCGACCGCTTTTATCCAAGGAAAGGAAGCCTTATTTAGTGACGGTGAAAACTACAAAATCATTCCAGTTCCCGTTGTTCCTGCTGTAAAAAATGAAGTAAATGAAATTGTAAAATTCTCTATTGAAAAAGATAAAATTATCGGTTCAGGAAAATTGTTATTCAATGGATACAACCGAAGTCATACTTTGATGAGAATTGGTGATGCTAGCAATAAAACAAGATTTGAAATGATTAAAAGTCTCGTTTTAAAAGGCAATAACAAATTTAATTTAAAAGAATATTCCGAAGAAAACATCAAAGATAGAGACAAATCGTATCAAATCAATTATACTTTTGATTTAGGAAATTATGTCATAAAAGTAGATAAAGAATTGTATGTCAATTTATTTTTAGACAAACCTTATGAAAAACTTACGCTTGAAAACGATCGTAAAACCGATTTTGAATTCGATTTTCTAAGCTTGAGCAACAGTCAATATGAAATGGAAATTCCTTCAAATTGTACTTTAAAATACCTTCCAAAAAATTTCAATCTCGATAATGATATTATGAAAATTGATTTTGTCTATGAAGTGAAAAGCACTAAAATTATTTTGAATACCCGAATAGCACTAAAAAAATTAGTACTCCAAAAACCTGATTTTGAAGTGTGGAATGAAACCATAAAAAAATTGAAAGCCAACTATACAGAAACCATAATTTTATTAGAAAAATAATGAAAACTAGCATCCAAAAACACCTATTTACGGCAATTGCATTAATCAGCACCACCCTATTCTTTGCGCAAGATTTTGAGTTTAAAAACTACAATTGGAATGAGAATGATACCAAAATTGAAATTCCAGAAAATTATAAAAATGAGAAAGAAGTCATTCTAGACAGAACAATTAAAATTGAACTTGTTGTAGTTGGAAAATCCGCAAAACAATACCGACTGCTTCATGAAAAAACCTATATTAATTCGGATGATGCTATTGAACGAAACAATAAAATATATTTGCCTTTTAGCAATGACGAAGTTGTTTTGACCAATAAAGCACGAGTAATCTTAAAAGATGGCAAGATTATCAGTTTGGATAAAAAAGACATCAAAGAAGAAGTAGACGAAGAAAAAGGAGTAAAATACAATTATTTTGCGGTCAATGGATTGGATAAAGGTGCAGTTATTGAAACTATTTTTGTATTGGAAGAAAATCCAGAATTAGACGGTAAAACCTTTAGAATGCAAGATGAATACCCCATTCTGAATGTCAATTTTGCATTAATTTATCCAAAACATTTGAGTTTTAAAACCAAATCTTATAATGGTTTAAATGAACCCGTAATAGATGAGAATTCAAATGAGAAAAAATCGTTTCTTACCATAAGTCAAAGTAATATTCCAGCTTTAGACAATGATGAAAAATATTCCAATTGGAATGCCAACCTGAAAATGTTTCGATATAAATTAGATGCCAATCAATATAGTGGCGCAAAAAACTTATACAACTTCAAAGAATTTGCTACAAATTTCTATGAGAGAATGCAACCAGAAATGGACAAAAAACAACAAAAAGCAATCGATGAATTTTGTTCAAGTATTCCGAAATCAGAAGATATTCAAGATCAAGTTTGGAACATTGAAAACAAAATCAAAAAAACCATTGCCTATAATCGGTATATTGATACTAAAGAAGGTTTAGCTGACGTTATCAAAACCAAGCAAGCCAATCAGAGTGATCTTTTAAGGTTTTACATCGCTGTTTTTAAATATTTTCAAATTGAAAATAATGTCGTTTTAACTTCCAAAAGAGAAAAATTGCCATTTGACAAAGAATTTGAAAGCTATGAAAACTTAAATGATTTGTTGTTTTATTTTCCTGCTATAAAAAAATATTGCACCCCTACAGAAGTGGAGTATCGAATTCCACTATTTCCAGCTGAAGTTGCTAATAATTATGGTCTTTTTGTAAAAACAAAAGTATTTGGAGGTGTTGCTATGGGCATTGGAGATATCAATTTTATTGAAATTCCAGGAACCGAAATCACACACGACATCATGGATATTACCATTGATTTCACCAAAGATATTGAAAATCCATTGGTAAGCAGTAACCTTACTTTTGGAGGTTATTCTGGATTGAATTTCCAACCTATTAAAGATTTTGCTTCAGCCGAAGTTTATAAATCAGTTTTGAAAGATGTTGCCAAAAACTATACGGTAGATACCGAATATAAAACGCTAACCACAGAAAATGATGGGACTGATTTCATCGGAAAAAAACCATTTGTGTTAAAAGTAACTTTTGATGGTAAAGATTTGATTCAAAAAGCGGGTGGAAATTATTTATTTTCAGTTGGGCAAACCATCGGAAAGCAAATGGAATTGTATCAAGAAAACAAAAGAGTTTTACCAGTAGAAATCGATTATCCGCACTATTATACTCGAAAAATAAAAATGATTTTGCCAAAAGGAGCTACGGTTAAAAACTTAGATAAGTTTATAATGGATTATAAAATGGAGGTCAATGGAAAAACAGAAGCTACATTTGTGAGCAATTACAAACAAAACGGTGAGGAAATTACAGTCGAAAACACCGAATATTACAAAATCATGAATTACCCGTTAAATCAATTTGATCAATACAAAGCAGTGATTAATGCTGCTGCTGATTTCAATAAAATTGTAATTATCCTAAATAAGTAATTGTTTTAACCCTGTCTTTATGAAATTTTCATAAAGCTACTTTTGAAGTATATGTCTAAAAAAATAAAATTGATTTGGGATTTTCGAGGCCCAACGGCTGCCAAAATAGCCGAACACCACGAAATTCATTTAAAAGAATTCTGTGTTACCGAAAAAATAGAAGTAACCGCAACTGGCTTTAAAAGTATTGACGACATGTATGCTTTGGCGTTTATGGTCATCAACGAAGAAAATATGATTCCCATTCGAGATGCTTTAAAACCGCATCGTGGGGAGATTTATGAAGGATAAAAAAAAATCCAAATTCTAAACATTTAAAAGTTTAGAATTTGGATTTTTTTTAGTTGCAATTGAAATTAATTGGCTACTTCGCTGATGAATTTAATACGCATCAATCGCAGTTCATCTAAATCGTAATCGCCGTCAAATTCTTTTAATGCACCTTCAATATTATCGGATTCTGATTCCATAAAATAATCATGAATTTCTTCTTGTTGTTCATCGTCCAACAACTCATCTATCCAATATTTAATATTTAATTTGGTTCCAGAATATACAATTTGTTCCATTTCTTTAATCAAAGCGTCCATGGTCAAACCTTTGCCCGAGGCAATATCTTCTAGCGATAGTTTACGATCAATATTCTGAATGATATACAGTTTGTTTATAGAGTTGACTCCAGTTGATTTAACAACCAAATCATCCGGTCTAATTATATCGTTTTCTTCAACATATCGGCTGATTAAATCAATAAAATCTTTGCCATATTTTTTTGCTTTTCCTTCTCCGACACCATGAATATTAATCATTTCGTTCAATGACATTGGATATTTCAGCGCCATATCTTCTAAAGAAGGATCCTGAAAAACAACAAATGGAGGAACACCTAATTTTTTAGCTACTTTTTTACGTAAATCCCGCAACATACTCATTAAAGCTTCATCGGCTGTGCCGCTCGTTTTAGCAGCAGTTACAATAGCTTCATCTTCTGTTTCATTGTATTCATGGTCTTCCGACATCAAGAAAGATGTTGGTTTTTTAATGAAATTCAATCCTTTTTCGGTAATTTTTACAATACCATAGGTTTCAATATCTTTAGACAACATACCATCTACAAGCACTTGTCGAAGTAGAGCCATCCAGTATTTCTCTTCATGATCATGTCCACATCCAAAAAAGGATTGTGTATCCGTTCTGTGTGCTTTAATCATTGCATTAACTCTTCCAATCAGCGTATAAACTACCTCTTTGGATTTGTACAAATGTTTGGTATCACGAACCACTTGCAAGAGTTTAACTACTTGATTTTGTGCTTCTACTTTAGTTTTTGGATTTCTAACATTATCATCCATATCGGCACCATCGCCTGTTTCGCTGTCAAATTCTTCACCGAAATAATGCAGTAAAAATTTTCTTCTAGACATAGAAGTTTCAGCATAAGCTACTACTTCTTGCAACAATGCAAAACCTATTTCCTGTTCAGCAACAGGTTTTCCAGACATGAATTTTTCTAATTTTTCTACATCTTTATAGGAATAGTAAGCTAAACAGTGACCTTCTCCCCCATCACGTCCGCCACGTCCCGTTTCTTGGTAATAACTTTCTAATGATTTTGGAATATCATGATGTATTACAAAACGCACATCGGGTTTGTCAATTCCCATTCCAAAAGCGATAGTTGCTACAACAACTTCAACATCTTCCATTAGAAACATGTCTTGATGTTTTGCTCTAGTTTTGGCATCAAGTCCAGCATGATAAGGCACGGCACTGATTCCATTGACTTGCAATACTTGAGCAATAGCTTCCACTTTTTTGCGACTAAGGCAATATATAATTCCTGATTTCCCTTTATGTTGTTTGATAAAACGAATAATATCGGATTCGATATTTTTGGTTTTCGTACGCACTTCATAATACAAATTAGGTCTATTAAAAGACGCTTTAAATGTATTGGCATTTGGCATATCCAAATTTTTCAGAATATCTTCTTGCACTTTTGGAGTTGCCGTTGCAGTCAAACCTATAATAGGTACATCGCCTAATTGTTTGATAATGTGCTTTAGGTTTCTATATTCTGGCCGGAAATCGTGACCCCATTCGGAAATGCAATGCGCCTCATCAATTGCTACAAAAGAAATTTTTACATTTTTCAGAAAAGTAACATATTCTTCTTTTGTTAAAGATTCTGGTGCAACATAAAGCAATTTGGTCAAACCCGAAGTTAAATCGGCTTTTACTTGATTGACTTCTGTTTTGTTTAATGATGAATTGAGTACATGAGCAATTCCGTTTTCTGAAGACAAGCTTCTAATAGCATCAACCTGATTTTTCATTAATGCAATTAAAGGAGAAACAACAATGGCTGTTCCTTCTTGCATCAAAGCAGGTAGCTGATAGCACAACGATTTTCCGCCGCCAGTTGGCATGATAACAAAAGTATTCTCTTTTGCCAAAATACTTTTTATAACCTGTTCCTGTAGTCCCTTGAACTGATTAAAACCAAAATATTTTTTTAATTCTTTGTGGATGTCGATTTCGTTTGAATTCATTCTTTAATTAATGGTATTTTACATAAATTTGCAAAACATAAAGATACAACATTCTTTAATAAATACAAACTTTATATAAAAATTCTGTTTTGATAATTAAAAAAAACATTATAACTACGGCGAAGAATACCATTCTTTCTGAAAGTCAATCCATTGCTAAACTTGTTGATTACATTGACGATAGCTTTGTAAAAGCAATAGAAATTATATTCAATTCCAAAGGTAGATTAATCGTAACTGGAATCGGAAAAAGTGCCATAATTGCTCAAAAAATTGTTGCAACGATGAATTCTACCGGAACTCCATCTATGTTTCTTCATGCATCTGAAGCCATACATGGCGATTTGGGCATGATTCAACCGAACGATGTGGTGATTTGTATTTCAAAAAGCGGAAACAGTCCCGAAATAAAAGTTTTAGTTCCAATTATTAAAAATTTCGGAAATAGTTTAATCGCTATTACTGGTAATATGGCCTCCTTTCTTGCCAAAGGCTCTGATTTTGTATTAAATACAACTATTGAATCGGAATCATGTCCTTTGAATTTAGCCCCTACAAATAGTACTACTACACAACTTGTTATGGGTGATGCTCTAGCTGTTTGCTTAATGGAACTTCGAGATTTCAAAAGTGAAGACTTTGCAAAATACCATCCTGGTGGCGCTTTAGGTAAAAAACTCTTACTTCGTGTGGCTGCAATGATTGAAAATTCTCTAAAACCTAGCGTTGCATCGGATGCTTCTATCAAAAAAGTGATTTTTGAAATATCGGAAAAAAGATTGGGAGTTACTGCAGTTATAGAAAACAATGAAGTAATTGGAATTATTACTGATGGAGACATTCGAAGAATGTTAAATAACAACGATTCGTTTACACATCTAACCGCCAAAGATATAATGACTAAAAATCCTAAAACGGTAACATCCTCGGATATGGTTATTGATGCTTTTGGAATAATGGAAAATTTTTCAATTACACAATTAATTGTTGTTGATGAAGGCGAATACAAAGGAGTTTTACATATACACGACATTTTAAAAGAAGGCATACTATAATGGAACAAAAAACGATGAAAGAGATGTCTTTTTTAGACCATCTCGAAGTATTAAGATGGATGTTAATTCGAAGTACAATTGCCATTGTAATTATGGGAACTGTCACTTTTTTTATTAGTGATTATATTTTTGATGTTATCTTGTTTGGGCCTACTCATGCCAGTTTTATTACCTATCGCTTTTTTTGTGATTTATCGCATTATCTTGGTTTTGCAGATAGTATTTGCGTAACTGATATGCCTTTTATCATTCAGAACATGGATATGGAAGGACAAGTAAATGTATTAGTTTGGACTTGTATAACGGCTGGTTTTATTTTGAGCTTTCCATATATTCTATGGGAATTTTGGAAATTTATTAGCCCAGCACTTTATGAAAAAGAACGTAAAAATGCTAAATTATTCATTTTTGTATCTTCATTGCTGTTTTTCATCGGAGTGCTTTTTGGTTATTATGTCGTAATACCAATGTCAGTCAATTTCTTTGCCACTTTTAAAGTAAGTGAGGTAGTGAAAAATCAATTCAGCTTAGATTCTTACATCGGCATGGTTAAAATGTCCGTTTTAGCAAGTGGATTATTTTTTGAATTACCAATTATTATCTATTTCTTAACCAAAATAGGTTTAGTAACACCCACATTTTTAAGAAAATACAGAAAAATAGCCGTTATCATCGTGCTAATAGTAGCAGCAATCGTAACCCCGCCAGATGTTGTTAGTCAGGTAATTGTAGCGATACCAATGCTACTTATATTTGAAGTAAGCGTAATTATTTCGGCAATTGTCGTAAAAAGACAAAATAAAAAAGAACAGATTAGTTCGTAATAAACATTTTGTTTAGTAATACAATTCATAAAAAAACTTATTCTAAATTGAATGAGTTTTTTTATGAAGTACTCTTCTTTTGTTTTCTCCATTAATTCTATTTGAATTTCAAAGCTATAATATATTACATTTTTTAATAATAAATTTGCTTTACAATAGCGTTGTAAATATAACAGCTAACTAATAGTGCTTCCCGTTTTAATTAGTCTACCTTG
>CAIRNC010000177.1 GCA_903879875.1 uncultured Bacteroidota bacterium | reverse complement strand
GTCTATTTGTTTCCATGGGGCAAAAATACAATTTTTAAGTTGCAATGAAACGAGCAAAACCTAAAAATTGGTTGCAAAGACAATGTGCAGTAGTGTTTGATAAATTATACTTTAAAAACAAACGGTATCTGAACGCAAAACTTAGTTTTTAAAGTCAAAGTTTTTTATCTTTGTATGTAGTTTAAAACCCATTTTAAATGGTTTTAACTGCAATTTTAAACATCAACATCATGAGAAAAATAGAACATATCGGGATTGCCGTAAAAGATTTAGAAGTTTCCAATGCCATTTTTGAAAAACTTTTTGGAGCACCTGCCTACAAATTTGAAGAGGTAGCAAGCGAAGGCGTAAAGACTTCATTTTTTATGAACGGTCCAAACAAAATTGAGCTTTTAGAAGCTACCAATCCCGAAAGTCCCATTGCAAAATTTATAGAAAAAAAGGGCGAAGGCATTCATCATATTGCTTTTGACGTAGAAAACATACATACAGAAGTAGCCCGTTTGCAATCGGAAGGGTTTGATGTATTAAACGAAATTCCTAAAAAAGGGGCTGACAATAAATTAGTAGTATTTCTGCATCCAAAAAGCACCAATGGCGTTTTAATCGAACTGTGCCAAGAAATCAACGAATAGTATTTCAAATAGTATTCTTAAAATCAACAAATTGACTTGGAAGACAGCCTTAGCCACTATAAATATTAGAATCTAATTCAAAAATAGTTGCAGAAAATTAAAAATAGTAGTAATATTGCAACCTCATAAATGGTCCTATAGCTCATTCGGTTAGAGCAACTGACTCATAATCAGTAGGTGCTTGGTTCGATTCCAAGTGGGACCACACAGAAAACCAAGCACTTACACTATTTTTGTAAGTGCTTTTTTTTTAATCCATAGCTAATAACCTATTCTTTTGTCTAGCAATGACAGTTTTCAAATAATTTTAATCGTATGAAAAAATTGATTTTATTTTTTGTTTTGATTGTTCTTTCAAAAAGCACTGTTATTGCGCAAAACGTGGTTTACGAAGGTGTTGTTAAAGACAAAAACACAAAAGAAAATCTCGCTTACGTCAATATTGGAATAGTCAATAAAAATACTGGAACCGTATCGGATGTTAAAGGAAAATTCCAACTCCTACTAGACAATAAGCACGATGCCGAAACCATGAAATTATCAATGATTGGTTATAAAAGTTTGAGTTTTAAAGTCGCTGATTTTAAGAAAACAGTAATCGAAAACCCAATTATTTACCTCGAAAAAAGCGTTTCTGAGTTAAAAGAAATTGTCATCAAAAACAAAAATTTACAAACTGGAATTTTAGGAAATGTACTCGACAAGAAAACCGTTTCGGCAGGATTTGTGAACAATGTGCTCGGAAATGAAATTGGAATTATTGTAAAATTAAAAAGTAAACCCACCTTTATAGAAGCATTTCATGCCATTGTTGATTATAATAAATATAAAGAATTAAAATTTCGACTAAATTTTTACGATTTAAAGAAAGGATTGCCCAATAACACTATTTTGCAAGACAACATTATCGTAACGAGTTCTATCAAAAAAGGGGAACTCGTTATTGATTTAAATGACTATAACATTATGGTCAACGAAGATTTTTTCGTTTCTATAGAATTGATTGAAGGTTTGGGTGAAGGTGGTCTTCATTTTCTTGCCGATTATTCGGGTTCACCAATTATAACAAGAGCTACAAGCCAAGGAAAATGGAATAAAATGGACGATTTGAGTTTTGGCTTTACTTTAATTGCCAAATATTAATATATTTAGAACAATTACACTC
>CAIRNC010000176.1 GCA_903879875.1 uncultured Bacteroidota bacterium | reverse complement strand
TGAACGGGTAATAGACCTTAATTTCTTAATGCATTATAACATCTAATTCAATCATTTAAGAACAGTGAGAGCTATGCTATTTACTTGTATTGTAGCATTTACTAATTGATGATTTTTTAAAACTTATTCAATACAGCAAAACTTAAATTCGTAAGTGCACTTTACTTTTCATTTCATAAAAATACCCCCAAATAGTGTCTAACTTTTTGGGGGTATTTCAATGTGGAGTGTTTTTTTTAATTAAAGAGTGTTTAAGTACAAATTGCATCAACGCTCTTTAAATACAATTTAGTCAAAAATAGAAAATAAATTTAAGGATGGATTATTTAAATAGAATTTGGCACAAAGAATCATGTTGCAACAAAATTGATGATATAAAAGGATAAACAAAAAACAATCCTTACAAATTTATCTGAATTCTAAAAAGACAAAAGAAAAACTTCACTATAATTGGGTATCATAATATAAATATCTTTTCTAAAAAAATTTATAATAGCCATACTTAACTTTATTTGAACATTTAGAATAGCGCTTAAATTACAAAAAAAAAATATTTGAAATGCAATTTAAATTTACTAAATATCTTCTATTAATACAATGGTTGTATCAAAATTGTATTATTCCTATATTACATGATTTTTTTAATGAATAAGTTTATTGTTATTCCACTGGTTAAATAAGTTACATTATCTAAAAATACAATTTATGTTCAAAATTTTATTTAAAATAATTCGAGTACTTTGCACAAAATAACGTAATAATTTTAATAACTATTAGCTGTAGTTCATAAACTAATTTAAGTTTGGAATGAAGTTTAATCAATATTTTGGAAATTCTTGAAATATATACTAAATACCATTGAAAAAGATACAACTAAACATCATTCTTATTTGCGTTTATAGACAATTTATCTATAACTGAAATAATACTTATTATATTGATTACTAGATATAATAGATTTTCCACGTCTTCATTAAATTCTTTAAACATACACTTTCATTCATTTTAATTAGCTGTTTTTGATTATAAATGATATTTTTCTATAATAAATAAGCAAATGTAATTTGGAAAATAATCGCTAATAATTACATGGGAAATTTAAACTTTATAACTAAATTTAAAAATCAGGGTGTTTAGATAGAATTATGGTAAAAAAGGATTCTAATATAATTTAACTGAATCCTGATTTGTTCTAAACTTATTAAAGTTTCATTGCCAATTGTCCTATTAAGAAACAAAATTTACATGTTGAATTTTGATAAAGTTATATTGTTTGAAATTATATAATTAAGAACAATATTTACACCCAAATAACGTCTAGCTTTTACATATTCACCACTATATTGTTTAAAGACATATTAATGTTGTATAGTCATTTTTTTGATTGTTACATGTATAAAAAAGGTAAATGTTAAGAGGTAAAATCAAAATAGTGTAACAAGCGAATTTTGATAGTTTGTAATAAACATAATATTTTTTAATATCTAAGTACTATATCAACTATTTAATATTAAAAAAAAAGTAGCGTATAATTTTTAGTTATACGCTACTTTTAATAAATTTTGAAAGTAAGTAGGTTAAATACTATTATTTATAAAATA
>CAIRNC010000175.1 GCA_903879875.1 uncultured Bacteroidota bacterium | reverse complement strand
AGGGAAGATAACGACATTGCACACGCCAGGTGGACACGGAATACGATTAGACACTCACGTCTATTCAGGTTATTCCATTCCGCCGAATTATGATTCGATGATTGCCAAGCTGATTACCACAGCACAAACGCGTCAAGAAGCCATCAATAAAATGAAACGGGCTTTGGACGAATTTGTAATTGAAGGCATCAAAACCACTATACCGTTCCATAGACAATTAATGGACGATCCGCGCTATGTGGCTGGTGATTATACTACCGCATTCATGGATACTTTTAAAATGAATGAACTAGAATAGATTAATATAAAAACCCAACTTGTTTTAAGTTGGGTTTTTTTTACTTTGTTTCTCTTTATAAAAACAAACAAGATATGAAAACAAAAAAAATATTCTTCCTCGTTTTTTTCTTAGTGATTTCGTTCACTTATTCCCAATGTTGGAAATCGGTTTCGGTAGGTTATACGCATGCCCTTGCTATTGGAGGCAATAATACCCTTTGGGCATGGGGAAATAACAGTCACGGACAACTAGGTATTGGTACAAACATTTCCAATAATGCGCCAGCACAAGTGGGCACCGATTCCGATTGGAAAATTGTTTTTGCTGGAGGTGGACCATTTGCATTTACTTTGGCATTAAAAAACAATGGAACGCTTTGGGCATGGGGAAATAATACCTATGGACAAGTAGGCGATGGCACCTTTATAAATAAAATTTCGCCTGTTCAAATAGGTACCGATACGGATTGGAAATCAATTTCGGCGGGCTATTCGCATGCTTTAGCAACCAAAAACAACGGTACTTTATGGTCTTGGGGCAATAGCGAATTTTATGCTTTGGGCAATACTGCAGGTTATGGTGATGGCTATCACAGAAATATTCCTACACAAGTAGGCACATTAAGTACTTGGAATATGGTCTCTGCAGGCGACAGGTATTCACTTGCCTTGCAAACCAACGGAACCGTTTATGGTTGGGGCTATAATTCTGGCAATCCTATTGGTTTGAATTCTGGACTTTATGTTATGTCGCCGCAAATTCGTTCTTATAATAATACGGGAGTGAAGTGGATAACAGCTGGGGGAAATCACAGTTATGATGTGAAATCATCTAACAGTTTATTGGTGACTTGGGGAAGCAATGTGTATGGTCAAACAGGTGGCACAACCTGTGCGGGTTGTCCTGTCTATTATGTAAAAGATACCGATTGTGGCGATGATACTTCGGCTATTATCAAAACAGACAACACTTTGTGGTACACGGGTAAAAAATTAGGCTACCCTTCTACTTCAACAGTGCAACTGACTAACGAATTTTTACAATTTGGCACAGCATCCAATTGGAAATCCGTTTCCGTGGGTAATCAGAGTGGGGCTGCACTAACCACTAGTGGCGAGTTATGGACTTGGGGATGGAATTTTTGGGGAAATTTAGGAAATGGCACAACAGTAGATTCTATGGTGCCTATTCCAGTAGCCTGTCCAACGGCTTTAAACACCACAAGCACTACTTACATTCCAAAATGTAGTATTTATCCCAATCCAGCTATCGAAGAAATTCAAATTAGTATTCCTGAAAACACGAATATCGAACAAATTTTGGTAACGGATGTGTCGGGTAAAAAATGTCTTAATGGTACCATTACAAACAACAAAGTAAACATTTCGCAATTAAAATCAGGCCTTTATTTGCTTCAAATTCAACTAGCAACTACAACCGAGATTTTAAAATTTGTAAAAAAATAAAGCAACACGATCCTTAAATAAAAATTCCAACGTGTTTAATAGATTCGTTGGGATTTTTACGTTTACACCAAAAGGCTTTTCAAGTTTTCTTTCTTATAACAACCCATTTGTTTATATATCAAAGCTCGACTAAGCTAGATTAGACAACAAGTACACTTTTTCATTTCTTCCCGAAGTATTTTTCAGTTCATCAAGAACTATTTTTTTGTTGATACTTAACTATTTTACAAAAGATGTACATCTTTCACCCAAAAGATGTAGAGGAATAGACTAAAAGATATACATGTTTTACCTAAAAGATGTACATCTTTTACTTTTATCATCAGGACGAAACGATTTTATCATCGGGACGAACTGAAAAATAGTGCCTGACGAATCGATTTAATGTTTTATTAGCAGGCTTTTTTCAATACCCATCTTTTACTAGCGAAACGTATCGGGTAGATTAGTGCCCATTTACAATATTCTAATCTTTATCATTCTCTAATCTCCATTTTTGCGTTCCTTGCTCTTTTCCTTTGCGAACCTTGCGGTAAAAACACAATTCACTAATCACTATTTACCAATCACTAATTATTTTCTATCTTGAAATCATGCAAATATTTCTTAAAAATATCCTCCGACAAAGGCAGTGCTACTGAAAAGTGGATGATGAAGTAACAATTCGTTATTGGGATAAGTAAAGGCACTATTTTAAGTTAAGCCTGTCATTATTATAAAAAAATCCCAACTCATTAATGAGTCGGGATTTTTTTGTTTTTGTCAATTGCATTAATTTAACAGCAACTGAATAATAACTGAAATAGAGTTGAAATTACGTCTATATTATTTTACAACTAACTTTTTAACTTGTTTTAGTTTGTTTTCTGTAATAATTTCAACCACATAAACTCCTTTGGCTAAATCAGAAACGTCAATAGCTGTTTGTTTTTTAGAAACTGTTGAGGCTTTTTTAACCAACTTGCCTAACACATCATACATATTAATACTTTCGATATTTTCTGTAGTATTTTGAATGGTTATTTGTACTACATCGTTAGATGGGTTTGGATAAATAGAAATGTCTTCGGTGTTAAAACTTGTAGTTCCTAAAAGGGTAACAAATTCCGTGTTGAACGTATTGGTTATTATCGCTGGATTGGTGTCAAAATAAATAGATGCAAAGTTTGGTATAATATCACCAATAGCAAATCCTGGTTTTAGTTTGGCTTTGAATGTAATATATCCTTTTCCGGTATCTGTGTCTGATATTGAAACAGGCAATTGAATATTTTCAAATTTCCAGCTTAAATTAGTTCCTACTCTATCTAGTGTATAAGCATGGCTGGCGTTTACCATTTTTACAGATGTTTCGTCAATTTTTGAATCTAAAACATCATTAACTCTCACATTAATTGCGCTAATGTTTCCTGTATTTTCAAAACGTATAGTATAATACAAATATTCATCGGATGAAAAACTAGCGAATCTAATTTTTTCTCCATGAGCTTCTACTTTGTCATTAGGGTCATAGGCAGCAACGATGGCTTGTGTCGAAGCACCTGCATTATTGGTAACAACAAGATCACCTGTTGGAGGAGTTATGGTAACGGTATTGGTCAGAAGGTCACCAATAGCAACTGTTGGTATCGTAGGAACATTCAAATTTACTACGATGGCTCTTGTTTCAAAAGGCAGCAAATTAGTGAAATCATAAGTGAATCCATTTGGAATACTTGTCGTACCTGTTTGTGACACTGTTGCAATGGTTGTTCCAGCATCGCAAGTATAAGTAATTGTTCCTGAAGCAATAGGTTGGTTTCCAAGGTTGGCATACACCACAATGTTTTTGTATGTTGCTCCTGCACGTGGCGCAGTATAAGGAACTACGGCTACACCTACATCAGAGTAACTTTGTAAAGTGCTTATTGGGAAATTATAAGTTACCATTCCTCCACCAATTACGACATTTACATTTGGATATGACGAAGTTGTCACACCATACATTGCACTATAGGCTGGGTCTAAAGTATAACTCAAGTTGTAAGAATTTGTAGCATTCAAGTCATAAATATTATAAATGCCAGTTGGCGATATAATATTATGAGGATTACCATTACTGTTTATTTCATAATGAAATTGTCCAAGAGGAAAGTTTTGTTCCGTTGTATCTTGTGTTCCATTGCTGTTGGTATCAAGAAAAGCATTTAAGCGAAGACCAGAACAATCAATAGATGCTGTAGACGCAGGGTCAACTGTAATTCTAATGAATCCAGGTTGATTACTAAAATTGGTTACCATTAATAAATAGTATTGTCCTACTTGCGCATTTGGAATCACAGGGTGCTCAATTGGCGCAGCTGAATAACTACAGCTTACCGTATTTATTGTATTTAAACCAGTGCTGCAAGGCGTTGTAGGATTGCTAAAAGGCCCATACACAATATAATCTACATCACGTCCTAATCCATTAAAACCGATAGCGTCATTTTGTTCGATAGTTAGATTTAAAACTCCCGCGTTACTTATTGGTAGATAGAACCAAGTTGGGTTTGGAGTAGAATATAAACAGCCATAATTGTTACCTGTTTCCGCATTTATTCCATTGTGTGTATTGGTATAAGGTATGCCTAAAGAACCACAAAGTGAATTGGCTTGGTTACAAATGTGAGCTAAATTACAATCCGAATAAGCATGCAATTGGAATGTATAAATTGTTTCACACGGTCCTGAATTTGCCGTTTTAACAAATATTGTTACCGCTGTTGAACTTGATGAAATAGCATAAGTTGTAGGGTTAGCAATTGGATTAATCTGAGCTGTAGCATTTGTTAGTGAAA
Organism: uncultured Bacteroidota bacterium; assembly: GCA_903879875.1. Lineage (GTDB taxonomy): Bacteria > Bacteroidota > Bacteroidia > Flavobacteriales > Flavobacteriaceae > Flavobacterium. The sequence goes on along the minus strand of CAIRNC010000175.1, from coordinate 15,412 downwards.
CATAATATTGTAGTGGAAGTGTGGTGTTTATTTGCGATTGAACGCTAGTCAAGTCAAAAATAACCGTTCCATTCATATCGTCATCACATTGATTAAGGTTCGTAAGCGCCACTTGATTTGCTGTAGTAGTAAAAGAGTATGCAGAAGACCAAGCGCTTGTTTGAGTGGTGGAACAAATAGATCTTACATATAAATTATAGGTAGTTCCACATGTTAAACCTGTTGTGTTGTAATTGTTTGTGTTTGTAGCAATTCCAGCTGTTGTTGCAGTTGGCGCTGTGTTTGCTGAAGGCTGAATCAATACTTCCCATTGGGTTGCACTTCCTATTGTCCAAGATAATGTGGCACTTGTTCCTGTAATTCCAGTAGCCGATAATCCAAGTGGTACGGAACAAGCCGCAGTTGTGAAAGCACTTACATTCGACCAAAGACTAGCATCAGTAGCAGAACATACAGCTCTTACATATGCTTTATACGCTGTTGCGTTATTTAGACCAATTGCAGTAAAAGTATTTGCGCTGGCAATAATACCTGTAGCACTTGCTGTTGGAGCCGTGCTAGTTGCAGGTTGAACCAATACTTCCCATTGTGTTGCTGAGCCTGTCTCTGTCCAATTAAATGTGGCACCTGTCTGTGTAATATTAGTAGCTGCACTAGCATACATTGGCGTAGGACATGAAGGTGCAGGACCACAAGTAACATTTGCAGACCAACCTGTTTTATTAACAGTGTAATCACTAATAAATTTAAACGTCAAAGATCCATCAGGACTTGTTGAGGTAAACGGCCCTGGATTAACTGTGCCCCAAAAGGCTCCTGGCAATCCTCCCGGAATACTTCCTGCGGCATTTGTACTTGATATTTGTGTAGCAGAAGTACTGTTTCCGTTGTACACATACAAACCGTCAAAAGTTGTTTCAACATCAAACGAATTGAAAGTAACGGTTACTACTTCTCCAGGATTAGTTGGATAAATGGTTACAGCTGAATTGGTATAGTTATAATAATTTAAAGATAGTCCGCCATTGTCTACAAAAACATCTCCACAAACTGGAGTAGTTAAACTTGGTGCCAATGTTGTAAAAGTATAAACCACTGACCACGCGCTGAAAGTACCATCTCCACAATCGGCTTTAACATATACTTTATATGCAGTTCCTGATAATAATCCGGTTAAAGGATAATTGGCATTACTGTTACAAACAGTTCCTGATGTTGGAGTTGTTGTAACGGAGCTTAATTGAGTAGCAATCTGCCATGAAGTTGCATTAGTTGTATTAACCCAAGAAACGGTAGCCGAAGTTTGTGTAATATTGGAAGCAATTACCTGAGTAGGTGCTGCACACAGTTGTGCAATTACCGTCGTGGCAGTTGACCATGCACTTATATCCGTTGGAGAACAAAGGGCCCGTACATATACATTATAAGTGCTTCCTAAATTCATTCCACTCATTTGAAACGGTTGCGTTGTAGCGATTGTTCCAACAGAAGTTGATGTAGGTACTGTTCCTGCTGGAAGTGCTAAAACTTCCCATTGTGTTGCTGTTCCTGTTTCAGTCCAGTTGATTGTCGCCCCTGATGACGTAACAGCAGTAGCTGTTATGGCTATAGGTTTTGGACAAGTTATTGGTACGTATACTCCACATGATACCATTGCAACCCATCCTGGTTTATTAACAACACTATCTGAAGTAAAAACAAAAGTCAAACATCCGCTTGTATTGGAAGCAGTTATTGGAGAAGGTATAGTTGTACCTGAATACGTTGCCAATAAAGGTGCCGTTGCAGAAGTACCATCATATACTTTTAGAAAATCAAAATTAGCTTCAATGTCAAAACTAGAGAAAGTTACTGTAACCGCATCTCCGGGGTTAGTTGGACAAATGGTTGTAGTTACGTTTGCACCGTCTGAATAGTTTGCGTTTGGTCCTCCAGGATCAGAAAAATTGCTTCCGCAAGTTACCGTTTGTGCCGACAGAGAGAAAGCTGAAAATAGTAACGCAAATAAACTAAAGAGTATTGATTTTTTCATGTTTAGGTTGGTTTTAATGCTTCAAATATAAATTGAATTTTAATAACGAGCAAGGAAATTTCAAAATTGTTTGTAAGAAAACCATTCAAAGTCAATAAAATAGCGGATTTATTACTAATATTTTGTTTGACTATTTATTAAAATATCTTCTGCGTATATGTCAATACTGAAGGATTAACTTTCATTTCAAAATTATCGAAATTCAAAAGTAAAAATAAAAGCTAACTTTTTGGTTTAGATTTGGCAAATATGCATGGGTATTTACAGCATTCTTTTAAATAAAAAAAGCTTTCAGAAATTGTTCTGAAAGCTTTTTTTGATTAAAATAAGAGGAATTTTTTATAACTGAGGTCCTGCTTTTACTAGGTTTTCTCCTTCGGCATTCACTGTATATTGTACGAAGTTCTTAATAAACAATTGCGCTAAATCAGTAGCTTTTGCTGTCCATTCCGAAACATCTTCATACGTTTTTCTAGGGTCTAAAATAGAAGTTTCAACGCCTTCTAACGTCGTAGGCACTTCAAAATTAAACATTGGAATGAGTTGTGTTTCTGTTTTTTCTATAGCTCCATTTAAAATAGCATCTATAATAGCTCTAGTGTCTTTGATGGAGATACGTTTTCCTGTACCGTTCCAACCAGTGTTAACCATATAGGCCGTAGCATTGTTTTGCTCCATCTTTTTTACCAATTCTTCTCCATATTGTGTTGGGTGAAGAGATAAAAAGGCTTTGCCAAAACAAGCTGAAAAAGTAGGTTCTGGTTTTGTAACTCCTCTTTCAGTTCCTGCTAATTTAGCCGTAAAACCAGATAAGAAATAATATTTAGTTTGTTCAGGGGTTAGTTTTGAAACTGGAGGAATAACTCCAAAAGCATCAGCAGTTAAGAAAATAACTTTGGTTGCATGACCTGCTTTTGAAACGGGTTTTACAATATTATCAATATGATCTATTGGATAAGAAACTCTTGTGTTTTGGGTTACTGATCCGTCTTTGAAGTCAATTTTTCCATTGGCATCTACAGTTACATTTTCTAGCAACGCATCACGACGAATGGCTCCAAAAATATCAGGTTCATTTGCTGCACTTAAGTCAATTGTTTTTGCATAGCAACCCCCTTCGAAATTAAACACACCTTCATCGTCCCATCCGTGTTCGTCATCACCAATTAATTCGCGTTTTGGATCGGTTGACAAAGTAGTTTTTCCAGTTCCAGATAATCCAAAGAATACTGCAACGTCACCATCAGCTCCTTTGTTTGCGGAACAGTGCATAGAAGCAATTCCTTGAAGTGGCAAATAGTAGTTCATCATAGAGAACAATCCTTTTTTCATTTCACCACCATACCAGGTACCACCAATTAATTGAATTTTCTCAGTTAAATTGAAAGCAACATAGACTTCAGAATTCAATCCATGAGCTGCAAAATCTTTGAAACTAGTTTTAGAACCATTCATTACTATAAAATCAGGTTCGCCAAAATTTTCTAATTCAAGGTCCGTTGGACGAATGAACATGTTTTTTACAAAATGCGCTTGCCAAGCCACTTCCATAATAAAACGCACTTTCAAACGTGTATTTTCATTTGCACCGCAAAAGGCATCTACTACATATAATTTTTTTCCTGAAAGTTGTGCTGTAGTAGTTTCTTTTAAAGCATTCCAAGTTGTTTGTGAAATAGGCTTATTGTCATTTACCGCTTTTTCTGATGTCCACCAAATAGTATCTTTAGTTACATCGTCTTTAACAATATATTTGTCTTTTGGAGAACGGCCTGTAAAAACGCCTGTCATCACATTTACTGCTCCAAGCTCTGTTAGAAAGCCTTTTTCATAGCCTTCTAATTCCGGATTTAACTCTTCATTGTACAAATAATCAAATGAAGGATTGTAAATAATATCATGGGTATTTGTAATCCCATATTTTTCTAACGAAATCGTTTTCGTAAACAAAGCATTATTGTCCATAGTTTTATAAATTGTGTTGAGAATTTTAAAGCGCAAAAGTAAAAATAAAAAACTACATCGTTATAGTAAATTCAAAATTTATGCTTTTTTCTTCAATATATTGAAAAATAATGCCATCCAAGCTAAGATTAATAACAATCCTCCAATAGGAGTTATGAATCCAATAGTTTTAAAATCAAAAGAAGTTAAGCGATTGGTTGCTAAAAAATAGATAGATCCAGAGAAAAAGAGAACACCAACGGATACCAAATAAAAAATGGTCTTTTTTGTTTTTTCATTCAAAAGGGTGGAAGTTCCAATAAATAGTAAAAACAAAGCGTGGTACATTTGATATTTCACACCTGTTTCAAATGTTGAAAGTTCTTCAATTGTCAATATTTTTTTTAAAGCATGAGCGCCAAAAGCCCCTAAAACAATAGCTAATGCACCTAATAATGCTCCTGAAGCAATAATTTTTTTATTCATTTTTTTTGATTTTATACTATTGTACAAAATTATCAGTTATATAATAGAATCAAAGCTTTGTGTTTCCTTTTTTAGTTTTGCTTCCAAAAAAATAATGTTACATTTGCGCTTTAAAAATTTTAAATGATGAAGAAGTTACTTCTTTCCTTTGCTTTAAGTTTGTCTTTTTTCTTTAGCTTTTCACAAGTGAAATCAGGTGAAAAATTAGTTTTTTCTGGAGCTTATAATATGAGTGGTATAATGACGCCGTTGGCACAAATAACCATGTCAACAGAAACCGTAACTACGGCTAAAAGTTCTTATTTACATTTGAGTTGTGAAGCCGCAACATATAGTAAATGGGATTCTTTTTTTAAAATACGTGATTTATATGAATCATACGTAAACCCATCTACTTTAAAGCCTAGTTTATACAAACGTAACATTACTGAAGGTGGTTTTTCAATGACAGAAAAATACATTTATAAACCGGATGGCAAAACCGTAAAAAGCACTTCTAAAGTTAAAAACAGACCCGAGAATAGCAAAGAATTTACCATTGGTGGCACTTCTCAAGATGTAATTTCCATATTATACAAATTGAGAACCTTGAATTTCAATGCTTTTAAAATTGGACAAACGAGTTCGTTTACAGTGGTTTTTGATGAAAAAGAAATTCCTGTAGTTTTGAAATATATGGGCAAAGAAACTATTTCTTCTGGAAACCTTGGCACAAAAGAGTGTTACAAAATTTCAATTGCCGCTAGAACTAAAGTCTTAAAAGGAACGGATAAAAATTTAATTTGGCTAACTGCCGATTCCAAGAAAATACCAACACTTATTAAATTCAGCATTCCAGTAGGTATCGGTCAACTAAGTTTAACAACAGCTTCAGGAATTTAACAGCTAAATAATTATGAGAAAAATATATATAACTTTAGCGATTCTATTTGCCTTTTTAGGCATCATTTTCACCATTTTGCCAATGGAAAAGTTTGGGTTAATCGCTGCAACTATAGCAACTTTATTTGGATTTTTAGCTTATAGAATAGCAGATATAAATCAACAGAAACTTCCAAAACGAATTTTAATCGTGTCGCTTTTGACCATGGTTATTGCTTTAGGATTTATTCTTTTTACAAAAGATGAAGTCGTTGCTGTGGACAAACAATTTGAACAAAAAAAGGTAGAATCAGCCAAAGAAGGTAAAAAAGACCTAGAAGAAGAAGGCTTGTAAAATGGGCATATCTTTTTAAATCACAAACAGCTTAGATATCTTTTTAAGCTGTTTTTTTATTTTAAATCTTTTTCTATTTTTATAAATGTAACAAATACTTACATTTGTGTTATATTTAAAACAGTATGAGAAACATTCTAATTATAGGTGCTGGAAAATCAGCATCAACTTTAATCCAATATTTATTGTCCAAATCAGATGCTGAGAACCTATTTCTAACCATAGGCGATTTGTCTTTAGCATTGGCACAAAAGAAAACTAATAATCACAAAAATGCTGCTGCAATAGCCTTGGATATTTTTGATGCTAACCAACGTCAAACCGCAATTCAAAAAGCAGATATTGTGATTTCGATGTTGCCAGCGCATTTGCATATTGAAGTTGCCAAAGATTGCATCACATTAAAAAAGCACATGGTTACCGCTTCCTATATTAGTGATGCTATGCAAGAATTAGATGCTGCGGCAAAAGAAAACAATCTGATTTTTATGAATGAAATCGGTCTTGATCCCGGAATAGACCACATGAGCGCCATGAAAGTAATTGATGAAATTCATGAAAAAGGTGGGAAAATGATTCTGTTTGAATCATTTTGTGGAGGGCTTGTCGCTCCAGAATCGGATACGAATCTTTGGAATTATAAATTTACTTGGGCGCCCCGAAATGTTGTACTAGCAGGGCAGGGAGGTGCTGCAAAATTCATTCAAGAAGGTACTTATAAATATATTCCATACAACAAACTATTTAGAAGAACCGAATTTCTAGAAGTGGAAGGGTACGGAAAATTCGAAGGTTACGCCAACCGCGATTCGCTGAAATATCGAAGTGTTTATGGATTAGAAGACGTGCTGACTTTATACAGAGGTACTATTCGAAAAGTAGGTTTTTCCAAAGCTTGGAATATGTTTGTTCAACTTGGAATGACTGATGATTCCTATAAAATTGATAACTCAGAAACCATAAGCAATAGGGAATTTGTTAACCTGTTTTTACCCTATCATCCTTCTGATTCCGTAGAATTGAAAATGCGTTTGTATTTAGGCATTGAACAAGATGACATCATGTGGGACAAGCTTTTGGAATTGGATTTATTCAATTCGAATAAAATAAGTGGTGTTAAAAATGCCTCGCCAGCTCAAATTTTAGAGCACATTTTAGCTGAAAAATGGACTTTAGAACCCCATGATAAAGATATGATTGTAATGTATCATAAATTTGGTTACGAAATTGATGGAGTACAAAAACAAATCGATTCAAAAATGGTGTGCATTGGCGAAGATCAAACCTATACTGCTATGTCCAAAACGGTCGGACTACCCGTAGCCATGGCAACTTTACAAATTTTAAACGGCAACATCAAAACACCTGGGGTACAATTGCCAATCCGAAAAGAAGTGTATCTGCCAATTCTAAAAGAGCTCGAAACATTAGGTGTTATTTTTAAAGAAACCGAAATGCCTTACGTCGGTTATAATCCGGATAAGTTGTAAAAGTTATTTTTGCATATATAATTTCGAAACGAAAGCCCAATTTTAATTGGGCTTTTTATTTATTTTTTGCTAGCTACTTTAGATAGAGGAAAATTTCTTGCTCGCATCAAAGCATCAATTTTAGGGTTTCTTCCTCTAAATTTTCTATACCCTTCTTCTTGATCAATAGTATTACCAATACTAAAAACATTGTTAAATAATTTTTTTGCTATGACTTTATCATAAGGTCCTTTACCATCTGTAAAAGCCTCATAAGCATCAGCACTTATAACATCTGCCCATAGATAGCTGTAATATCCGGCTGCGTAATCATCTCCTGAAAATATATGTCCAAATTGCGGAATACGATGTCTCATAACAATTTCGGAGGGCATTTTTAATTTCGTTAAAGTCTCCTGTTCAAACTTAGATGGATTGATATCGGCATCACCAGCTAAATGCAGTTTCATGTCAATTAAAGAGCTTGAAATGGTTTCTACAGTAGAAAAACCTTCGTTGAAAGTTGTTGCTTTTTGAATGCGATCGACTAAGGCTTGAGGTATCCGTTCATTAGTTTTATAGTGCAATGCAAATGTTTTTAAAACCTCTGGTGTAGCCAGCCAACGTTCTAAAATTTGCGATGGAAACTCCACATAATCTCTTGCAACAGATGTTCCTGAAAGACTAGGATAAGTTACGTTAGAGCACAATCCATGTAATGCATGTCCGAATTCATGAAAAAGAGTACTAGCATCGTCCCATGAAATTAAAATTGGATCGTTGTCATTCCCTTTAATAAAATTACAGTTATTAGAAACAATTGTAATGGTATTTGCGTCTAATTTTTGTTGGTCTCTATAAGCGTTCATCCATGCGCCCGAGCGTTTTCCTGCTCTTGCATAGGGATCAAAATACCACAAGCCCACTACATTTCCAGTGGTTTTGTTTAAAACTTCCCAAACTCTTACATCAGGATGATAGACAGGAACGTCTGAAATTTGCTTAAATTTCAAATCAAATAATTCGCCAGCAACCCAAAACATGCCTTCTCTTAGTTTTTCTAATTGAAGGTAGTTTTTTACCTCGTTTTGATCTAAATCATATTTTTCTTTTCTAACTTTTTCAGCATAAAAACGGTAATCCCAAGGTTCTATTTTAAAATGCCCTCCTTCTCTATCCACAATTTTTTGCATATCGGCTACATCATTATGAACTTGTGCAACGGCTGGTTCCCAAACGGCTTCCATTAAAGTTAAAGTGCGTTCAGGCGTTTTTGCCATTGTATTTGACAAACTCCAGTGGGCGTGAGTAGGAAATCCAAGTAATTTTGCTTTTTCGGCTCGCAATTTTAATATTGCTATTAAGGTAGAATTGTTGTTAAATGCATTGTCATTATCACCGCGTTTCACAAACATATTCCAAGCTTTTTCTCTTAAATCTCGACGGGTAGAAAATGTTAAAAAGGGCTCTATAAAAGAACGTGTATTGGCAATACAACCCAAGACAGTTAAATTTCTTTGTTTTGCTTGAGCCATTGCAGCATTTTTTAATTCACTTGGCATGCCTTCAAAATCAGCTTCGGTAGTTAAAGCAACATAAGGGTTGTTTTCTTCTGCCAATAAATTTTGACTAAATTTGGAGAACAAACCTGCGAGTTTTTGATTGATTTCACTTATTTTAACTTTACTTTCAACGTTTGCTTTTGCGCCTTCACGAACAAAATTCGAATAATATAGCCATAGCAATCGTTGTTGTTCTTTCGTTAGCTTTTGCTTCTCTGGAGCATTATACAATTTCTCAATCCTAACAAATAATTTTTTGTTTTGATACATTTTGCTTGAAAGGGCAGCCATAACAGGACCTATTTCATTCTCGATGGGTTCAAATTCAGGGCTATTCAGATTAGAACTATAAATCCCAAAAACAGCAACCAAACGAGTATAAGTTTTTCCAGCTCTTTCTAGTGCGATAATTGTGTTCTCAAAAGTTGGGGCTTTGCTGTTAGTCGCAATCGCATCAATTTCTGTTAGTTTTTCTTGAATAGCAACTTCAAATGCCGATTTAAAATCGCTTATATGGTATTGATCAAAAGCGGGTACTCCGCCATATTTGCCTCTCCATTTATTTAATAATGGGTTGTTAATGCTTTTTTGCTCCTGAGCAGACAATAAGGAAGAACTCATAATAAGTAGGATTATAATTTTTTTCATTTTAAAGGGTTTTTATTTGTAAAAATAACATAATACTTTTAATTCTAATAAAAATAAAAAAGCTCATAAAATTTAATTTATGAGCTTTTTTATTTTATTGAAAATTATTTTAATTAATCTACTTTGAAAGTAACTTTTCTAACTAATCTTCTAGCTTCTTTAGAATTTTTATCAACTGAATTATCAATTCCACTTGATGCAATTTTAATTCTTGATGGTTTAATTCCAGATTTAATTAACACTTTTTTGATTGCTTCTGCACGTCTTTTTGCTAGAGCTAAATTATATTTTGTTGAACCAAGAACATCTGCATGTCCTGTCATTTCAACATTAGAGTTAGGATTTGCTCTTAAATAGTACAATACAAATCCAATTCCTTCAGAAGATAAATTGGTAGGTTTATCAACATTGAATTCAAAATATGCAGCTTTGTAACCATCATTTATTAAGTTTTTAATTACATCGTTGTTGTTTTCAACTGACGAACCATTATTAATAACAGTACTGTTGTTACCTTCTTGAATGATTGAATTAATATATGTTTCTAACTCATCAGGAACATTGTTTTTATTCATATCAATCATTTTTCCTTTTGTGTCAACTGCTACACCTGCAATAGAATTTGATTGTGTATCTAGATAATCAGGAACACCATCTTTATCTGAATCAGTCATATCAGCTTCAATTTCACCAATACGTTTTGCTAGGTCATCAGCTTTTGCTTTGTTCTGGTCAACAATAACTCCCCAATCTCCATGGAAATTTTTCTTACCTAGTGAAACAGCTAAACCTAGAGACAAAGAAACCATTTGACCTGACAAGTTGTTTTTAACATCAGATCTTGAACCGTCCCAATTCATGTGTTGTCTGTAATTAGACAAAAGGCTCACGTCTGCCATTAAAGCAAAAGTGTTTGTAATTCTATATTGAGGAGAAAAACCATATATTAACCCTCCATCCCATTCACTGTCACCAGTTTGTTGGCTTACTAAAGCTCCTACTGGCGTTTCTGTTTTGGATGTTCGTAATGCAACTTGTGCGCCTATGTGAAGTAATAATCCCCATCGTTTTGAAATCTCTTCCATCCCGAAAAGTCTTTTTGCATTGACAACTCCTTGTAATCCAAGACGATATTGTAGCATTTCAAAAGGAAGGCTATTATTAGATTGGTTATGCATTTTGTCAAAACCTGCATCTAATTTCAATCCGTATTTTGGACTAAACATATAACGAACCCCTAAATCATAGCTGTTAAATTCAAATCCTCCAAAAAATTTCTCAGGAACACTTGAGTAATAACCTTCATTAAAAGGATGTGTACCTTTACTTTGCCCCACAAGCAACTCTATTGTCCATGGATTAAGGCTGTCCATTTGAGTATTGGTATTTTCTTTTGTAACTGCATTGTCAACTGTCTGTGCAACAAGAGTTGTAGTAGCAAATAGCGATAATGATACTATTAGTAAATATTTTTTCATAATTCAAAAATGATTTTAGGTTCTACGGTGAAAAAAAACATAACGGTGCAAATATAAATGTTTAAATTTAAAAATCAATTTTTTTTACAATAAAAATCAATTTTAATAGGATTGATTATCAGTAAAATAGAAATCATAAAGTCAATTAGTTGTATTCTGTAATAGTCAATTTTAACTTTATATTTGAGATAACTTATTGATTTCTAGTTAAAGTTGAATTTTTACTCGTTAATATGCGCAAATAGAAGATAAATAAAAATTATAATTAATCTAAAATTAAGTGTCATACTTCATTTTTCTTAAAACCCGTAAAGCTTCTTTAAAACTTAAATAGACGTTTGAATAGGGTTTCAATAATGGTTTTGCATCAACAAGTTTCTGTTTGGCTTCTTCAAAACCATTGAGATGGCAAATCATCAATGTAGATGGTAGATTTTCTAAATCTTTTTGCTCTCTTTGGTTTAAAGATATTCCTTTTTGGAGTTTATTAATAAGACTCAAATTGGAATTATAGATGTGGTGCAACATTTTTTTATTGAATTTGGGTGGTTGAAATAGCATGGTTCTATCCATTTTATAGTAGCCATTATCATAAAACTGGATTGTCAGTTGTTCTAATGGATAAAAACTAGTTTTGTCATTTAATCCTAAGGGCACAAATTCAGTGATAACAAATGTATCTTCGTTGATTTCAAAAGTAACTTCATCTTGTGCGGAATAAAATAATTTTACTTGCTCATTAATCAATTCTATGTCAACTCTCGAAAAATAGACTGTATCCCGGATTTTTTTAGGAATTCCTGCCCAACAGATTACAAACAATTCTTTAAAAACTTTGTGTTTTGCGGGCATATCTTTATGTCGATTGTTGATAAAATCAAGAACACCGTCAAGAGTGTGTTCGATGTTGTTTCTTGAATTATTTTCGATGTCATTAACCATTTTTGTATTTTGAAAATTTTTATCAAAAATTGCATTAACAGGAATAGAATTACTCCCACTTCGGATAAAAACACTGTTGGCAACAATCGTGTGAATGCCTTTTTTGAACGAAGATGTTTTCCGTTTGGGTTTTATAGTTACTAATCCTACTACTTTTTCTTTTGGTAAATTAGGAAAAGGTACATTTTCATATTGTATTTTAGGTGGATTTTCCAAAAAGGCATTTACCAAATTCTGAATCCGACTGTCATCAAAAAAATCGTCACCAACAATTTCATTATCTTGATCTTCAACCCCAACTACAATATACGAATTGTTATTGGGGTTAGAATTCGATAAGGCACAAATGTGCTTCAAAAACTTTGCTTTCCCCTCACGAGAATGCAAATTCAGCTGTCTTTTTTTATCATAAAAACTTGATTCATCATTGTGAGCAAGTAAATTTTTAATAAGCAGCCGTTTGTTTATCACTTAAATGTAGGATTTACGAATTTTAATCCAATAAAGTTCGATTTGCAATTGTAGCAGAAGCTTGAGCAGTTGGAAAAACAATCAAATCAGCAATATTTACATGATAGGGTCTTGAAACCACAAAATGAATAATATCGGCAATATCTTCTGCTTGCAAAGGCTTTAGACCTTTATAAGCCGCCGCAGCTTTGTCTTTATCGCCTTTGAAACGGACTTCGCTAAACTCGGTTTCGACCATTCCAGGATGAATGGCACCCACTCGAATTCCAAAAGGATTCAAGTCCATTCGCATACTTTTATTCAAGGCATCAACGGCATATTTGGAAGCGCAATATACATTTCCATTGGGATAAACTTCTTTTCCTGCAACAGAACCAATATTAATAATATGACCCGATTTTCGTTCAATCATTTGTGGAATTATGGCTTTCGAAACATATAAAAGTCCTTTCACATTGATGTCAATCATGGCATCCCAATCCTCCAAATCGCCGGTTTGAATGGGATCTAATCCATGTGCATTTCCTGCATTATTGATTAAAACATCAATAGTAGAAAACGCTTCTGGAAGTGATGTAATACTATCAAAAACGGCTTTTTTGTCCCGAACATCAAACAATAAGGTGTGCACTGCTGTAAATGCCAAAAGTTCTTTTTGAAGTTCCAAAATCCGATCTTCTCGGCGGCCACACAAAATTATTTTATAGTTATTTCTCGCCAATATTCTTGCGGTAGCTCTTCCAATTCCACTTGTTGCGCCTGTAATTAATGCTGTTTTCAATTTTATGGTTTTAATTTTATTTGACTATACTTAAATCTTACCAATGCTTTATTCCTAGACACAGATTAAAAATGCTCCTCTATTTTAGATTTAAAACTTTAAAAAATCCGTGAAATCTAAGAAATCCGTGGCGAGTTTTTTTTGATAAGCAGCCGTTTGATTGTCTATTTAATTCAAAAATCTTCAATAGTTGCTCCACATTCTGCAATCATTAAGGCACTCTATTTCCCATACTTTCTGTCCAAATCGCAAACCAATCTTCTTTGTCTAAGACCAATGTTGTTGCTTTCATCAACGATTGAATTCGAGCCACATTTACCGTTCCTGCAATTGGTATTATTTTGGCAGGATGTTGCAAAATCCATGAAAGTAAGATAGTGTCTGCTCCAAAATGATATTTTGAAACTAACGAAACCAACAGTTTTTTCATTCTTCGGGTTTGCTCATTGTCTTCTCTAAAAACCGTTCCTAAAGGATTCCAAGACATTGGTCGAATGTTGTTGATTTGCATATAATCTAGGCTTCCGTCCAGCATTGCCTCGTGGTTGGTGGCAGAAAATTGTATTTGATTGTAACTCACTGCTGTTTTTTGACGAATTAATTCTGATTGTGAAGCGGTGAAATTAGACAGTCCAAAATCAATAATTTTACCTTCTGATTTCAGTTTTAAAACCGCTTCAGCAATTTCATCGGCTTGCATTAAAGGACTAGGGCGATGCAACAAAAGCACATCCAAATAATCGGTTTGAAGGTTTTTCAACGAATTTTCAACCGACCAAATGATATAATCCGCGGAATAATCATAATGTTTCACGTTGTTTTTTCGGTTGTCGGAAACCAATTGAATGCCACATTTCGAAATCAATTGCATTTTTTCTCTGGCAATTTTACTTGCTGCAAAAGCTTTTCCAAAATCGGCTTCGGTGGTATAAGCGCCATAAATATCGGCATGGTCAAACGTAGTAATGTTGTTTTCTAAACAAAGCGGAATCATTTGCCCCATTTCTTTAACCGTAAGGTTTTTATCCCAAACCCCCCAGTTCATGGTTCCAGCTACAATTGGCGATAATTTTGTTTTAGTCATGATTATGAATTATAAAGTTATAGTAATTTAAAGATAAGACTACAAAATTAAAGATTAATGCGCATCGAGAGTGGAAAAAAAGATAAAAAATAGAAATAACTTTTAAACAATGCGGTTGTTTATGAGCTGTTGACTTTCTGTTTGCTAAGCACGCACAAGGTCATTAAGTTAATTAAAAATAGACTCCTGTTTGTCATTCTGAGGCACGAAGAATCGCATGAGTTGCTCAATAAATTGCTCTCGTTATGCGATTGCTTTGCCTGTTCGCTATCGCTCGGGTCTTCCTTCGTCAGAATGACAAAAAAATCCTTAACTTAATGAAATTGAGCTCGCACTAGCTTTATTTTATCAAATGCTTGTGTCTTTAATCTCTAATATTTTTATATAAGTTTTTAACAAATTTTGAAACGGGTTTCCAAAGGTAAACTTCGTCTTTAATTACTTCAAAAACTTTACCGTGATTCTTTTCTCCAAAATGTGACATTTGATTAAAATTTCCTTTAAAATCTTTTACTAAATGGCTACATTCAGTCATTAATTTTTCTCTAGACACATATAATTTATCTTCAAGTAGTTCTAAAAAAGTGATTAAAATTATACTATTAATTTGAGTTTTTTCGGCTTTCAACCATTTAGGAATTCTTTTTTCAACTTTTCCTATTTCTTCATTTTCAATTTCAAAATATAATTTCTTTTCAGATTCACTTTCAACTTCAATGTTTTCATTCTTAAAATCTGCATCCGTAAATTCTTTTTTTAGAATAATTGGAGCTCTCCAATTATTAGGGTAATTATTTGGTTTTTCAGGAATTTCTTTATTTTCAGGAAACCAACCATATAATTCATAAGAACGATATTGGAGACATTGTGATACTTCTTCAAAATTGTCCGATAATTGTGCAATTGAATTTGGAATTAATACTAAGTTTTGAATCTTCGTGTGATACCTTTCGTCATAACAAGTATTTGGGTATATATGACACGTATGAAAATCAATAATATTTTTTCTATTTATTCCTATTGCATTTTTTATTGTATTATTTGCATATGTATTATCATCAATTCTAATTCCATCGATAATGTCCCCTCTATTTTCATTATGGCGTCCTCTCCTTACATTTGGATATCTTGTAGAACTTCCGATTTTTAATTCAATCTGTTCACATATTTGTGGTGAAACCCAGATACTTGTTTCTGCAATTAAAGAAGGTAAATCTATATTTAATTTTTTAAGAGCTTCAACTAATAATTCATTTCCGTTAATTTCCATTATTTGTGTGTTTTTATTTTTTTTAGGTT
>CAIRNC010000174.1 GCA_903879875.1 uncultured Bacteroidota bacterium | reverse complement strand
GCTTCTAATTATGACAAACACATAGAAGACGCTTCGTTTTTTAAAGCCTATAACAAGAAAAAAACAGACCTAGACCAACTTTTAGAAGAGTGGGCAATAGTTCAGGAAGAAATTGATGCGATGGGTTAAGTTTTTAATTATGAATTAGGAATTTTGAATTAGGAGTTTCAGGTTTCAAGTTATAAGTTGTTGGAGTAAATATCCTCACAGGTTTTTTTTTAATCTGTGGGGATTTTTTATTTCTAATTTTAAATCATTGCAAATCATTTTTTAAAATGAACTGCGTTTAGCCCAAATTCAATTCGTTTTGTCTCAAAAAACTCTTTTTTCAGGAACGCTCCGTGCAGGGGTGCAGGGAGCAATCATGAAGTTCAGGAGACCTCCATGCAGGGGTGCATATCGGTTTCAGGAGAGCATGAATCCTCCGTGCAGGGGTGCATGGAGGTCTCCTGAAAGACTGGATTGGCTCGTGCAGGGGTGCATGGCGGTTTCCTGAACGTTTTTGGTTGGTTTTAATAAAGAGTAGTCATGGTACAATAGAGCGGGAGAAGTGTTGCGGTTGATTTTATGGTTTGAGTTATGCTCCAAACACAGTGCATGTTACTTTGCCAATCACCGATAACAATATAAAAACAAGAAATTGAATCGTACTTTTAAATAGAAACATTTTTTATCTATATTAGCCTTATCAATTGCAATAACAATAACAAATACAACAACACTCCAAAATCGGCTCCCTCTCCTTCGGGGAGGGTCGGGGAAAAACAATCATTATGAAAAATACAATTACAATTCTAGCCCTTTGCCTTATTGGCACACTTTCTTTCGCACAACAAGCCCCAGCGATACAATGGCAGAAATGTTTGGGAGGGACTGGTTATGAAAAAGCTAGTAATATTGCTACTACTAATGATGGAGGCTATATTATAGTTGGTACAACAGAAGAATCTAATAATGGAGATGTGACAAATAATCATGGGTTTTCTGATGGTTGGGTGGTGAAAATTTCAAATATAGGAATACTAGAATGGCAAAAAACTCTTGGAGGTGTATTTGATGATACTCTTTATTCTGTTCAACAAACTTCGGATGGTGGTTATATTGTGTTAGGAATTACGACTTCATCAGATTTAAATTTATCAGGACTTAATGCGGATGGAGATTATTTTGTAGTTAAACTTTCGAGTTTAGGAGTTATCGAATGGCAAAATGCATATGGGGGATCAAATAATGAAATAGGTATAGATATTTACCAAACAACTGATAGCGGTTATATTCTAGCTGGAGAAACCTATTCTAACAATGGTGAAGTAACAGGAAATCATGGTTCATATGATGCTTGGATTGTAAAAATTTCTAATTCAGGCAATCTGGAATGGCAAAAATGTTTTGGAGGAACAGCAAATGATAATGTAATTGACATTCAACAAACATCGGATAATGGGTATATTCTAGCAGGGACAACAGGTTCAAATGATGGTAATGTTATGGGTAATCATGGTCTCAATGATGCTTGGTTAGTGAAACTCTCTAGTTCTGGCAACTTAGAATGGCAAAAAGCCTTAGGGGGTGCAGATAATGATTATGCTTACAAAGTTCAACAAACAACAGATGGTGATTATATTCTTGCCGGTTCAACAAAATCTATTGATAACGATGTTTTAGGAAACCATGGTGCTACTGATTATTGGTTAGTGAAACTTTCAAATTCGGGTGCTATTGTTTGGCAAAAAGTAATGGGAGGAAATTTGGATGATTGGGCTTATGACGTTAAAGAAACCACAGAAGGAAATTTTATAGTCGTAGGATATACTAATTCTAATGACGGGGATGTAACAGGAAATCAAGGGGCAAGTGATGCTTGGATAATAAAACTTTCAAATTCTGGCACTATACTTTGGCAAAAGACAATGGGAGGTTCAAAAATAGAAAATTCCCATAGCTTCCAACAGACTACTGATGGTGGATATATTTTGGTAGGTACTACAGGTTCAATTGATGGAGATGTTTCAGGAAATCATAGTATTTATACAGATATTTGGGTAGTCAAACTAGGACCAGAACTAGCTTCAACTACTTTCAACAATCAAGCGTTAACGCTCTATCCCAACCCCACCAACGGCTTGTTGCAGTTGCAAACACCCAACAACACCAGCTTTAATAAAATAATAATCACCGACAGCACGGGTAAAATAGTGCTAGAACAAACCCAAAATACAACTCAAGTCGATGTAGAAAAACTCGCTAGCGGGTTGTATATCATCAAAGCGTTCTCGGGAGAAGAAGTGTTTGTAAATAAGTTTGTGAAGGAATAAAAAGATTTTCGATTGCAGATTAACGATTTTTGACCCGAGAGCTTTGCTCGAACTGGCGAAGCATTTCAGATTTAAGAAAATCAACATGCGTTACCCGAGAATAAAGCTAGGTTCTTCGTTCCTCAGAATGAAAAATACCACTTAATGAAACGAAAACAAAATGAATTCAAATTCAAAACTCATAATTTTTTTATCGTTTCAATTCTAATTTTTCGGCAAAATAATCACAAAAATCTTTCATAGTATCTGCCATTTTATCATCGTTGGTGGCTTTCAGAAAAGTTTCAGTCATCGCCAATAGGGTTTGGTGAAAGAAAATTTTCATTTCGTCAACGGGCATTTCTTTCGTCCATAAATCAATGCTAAACATTTCTTTGGTGTTGCTATCCCAAACCGAAAGCATGATGGCTTTGGCTTCTTTATTAGCAATTCCGCCATCTAGTGCGGTCCAACTTAGTTTTTCTGGAACTCTATTTTCGTCAAGTTCTATAGAGAATTTTATTTCGGAAGTGATTTTGTTACTCATTTTTTTTGGGTTTGTATTTTGATTTATTGAATATTTCGGTAGCGTCCATCAACAGCATTTGCTGCATACTAATCTCATTGTTTTTCATAAACGACCGCACAATTTGCCATCCCACCCAAGAGCCTACTCGCCCCGGCGTTTCGTTATCTATTTCTAAATAAAATTTAGAGTAGGGTGCTGGGTTGATAAAGCGATTCGCTAGTTTGGATTCGGTGCTGTAAAGCATTTTTTCGCCAATAAAATACTCCCACATATAGCTTTCGTTTCCATTGCAAAAATCAATTTGTTTTTGGGTGTAACCAATTTTGTCCGCATCAGAATATTCGGGTAGGAGCAAGTCTTTTAGATACAACTCTTTTCCCGAAGCTATCATAAGTGCAAGTAGATTTTCATCTCTGGTTGGTGGAATTTTTGTTGCCGAAAAACTAGAAACTATGTCTGGAAGTATTTGGTTTTTCTCAAAATTTTGTTTTTGATATTCAGGATATTCATAAAATTTATGGGTTTTACCCAAATACATTTCCAATGAAATTAACACCAAACTATCGGCATAAATAGCTTTGGTATTGGCGTCCATTTCATAGATTAAAGTTGTGATTTTTGGTGTTTTCGTTTTAGGAAAATAGAATTTAATGTGTCGAAAAAGGGCTTCAATTTCGAGTCTTTCGGGTTCAAAATTGCTGTATTTTTTTTCGACCTCGCTATACAATTCCCTCCAAATTGGATTTTTCATTTTATTGATCCAAACGCTATCAGGAACATCGGCAGGAAAAAATTTTGGAAATTGTTTTTTTAGTTGCGGCAATTCACTCACAGGTGTTTCAAAAAAAGCTTTGTCAAACCGCACCACTTTTATTTCCATTGGAATTTCTTCGACTTGTTTTTCTATTTTTGATTTTTTGTCACAAGAAATCAAAGCAAGCAGCAACGCAAATAAGAGAACCGTTTTTTTCATGGTTTTTAATTTAAAAGCTCATTATTTCCTTCAAAAATGTATTTCAGATACCGTTTGAAAAGTTTATTTTTGCAAATATACATTGCTGATTTATAAAATATCATAATACTATGCAAAAAAAGACTACAATAAACGTTGAAAAAACAAATACTCATATCGTAAATTGGTTGAAAAATTATGCTACTAACGCTAAAGTGAATGGTTTTGTTGTTGGAATATCCGGCGGCGTAGATTCGGCTGTTACTTCCACACTTTGTGCGCAAACGGGTTTAACTGTTTTGTGTATCGAAATGCCAATTCATCAAGCTTCAAGTCATGTGAGTAGAGCTCGGGAGCATATTGAGCAATTAAAAAACAGATTTCCAAATGTAAAAAGTGCCGAAACTGATTTGACTTCCACCTTTGAATTGTTTAAAACACAAGTGCCTTTTGATGCATCAGAGGCAAAAGTAAATCTAGCTTTAGCCAATACTCGCGCCCGATTGCGAATGACTACTTTGTATTACTATGCTGGAATTAATGGATTGCTTGTTGCAGGAACTGGAAATAAAGTAGAAGATTTTGGTGTTGGATTTTATACCAAATATGGTGATGGAGGAGTTGATTTGAGTCCGATTGCCGACTTGATGAAATCGGATGTTTTTGCGCTAGGAGCCTATTTGAAAATACCAAATTCTATATTAATTGCTGCGCCAACCGACGGACTTTTTGGAGACGACAGAAGCGACGAAGCACAACTTGGTGCCAGTTATGACGAATTGGAATGGGCGATGTTAGCCGATGAATCTGGACAAGAATTAGCTGAATTTGAAGGAAGAGAAAAAGAAGTTTTTTCGATTTATAAAAAATTAAACAACGCAAACAAGCATAAAATGGAAGCAATTCCTGTTTGCTCTGTTCCAGATAGTATGAAATGGTAAGATTTTCGTTATTTTGTGATTATTTAGTTTTTTTTAACTAAATTTACACACCCAAATAAGTTAACGTTTCTTAATAAGATAAGATTATGATACAAGTTTGCATTGCTGATAATCAGCCTGTTGTTTGTTATGGGGTTAGCTCTTTTTTTAATAATCATGCTACTATTCAAATAACAAATAGTTTTTCTAATTATTCTTCGGTTTTAAATTATTTAAAAAGTAATCCCGTAAATGTTTTAGTTGTCGATTTGGAACTTGAAGGACTTTCGAGTATTAATGATTTGAAATATTTGGTAAAAAATTACTCCAAAACCAAAATTTTAATCTACACCAATTTATCAGAAAGCATGTATGCGCCAAATGCCATAAAATCCGGTGCTGCTGCTTATATTCACAAAAGTTCAACTCTAGAAACGTTAGCCGATACAATTGTAAAAGTAAATTCTGGAGCAATTGTTTTTAGTGAAGATATTAAAGCAAAAGTTGCTTTGATGGCCAAACAAAACAAAATAGATCGTCCTTATAGAAAATTATCCAATAGAGAAATTGAAGTATTACGCTATTTCTGTGCAGGCAAAAAGAACAATGAAATTGCTGAAATTTTAAAATTGAACGAAAAAACGATTAGTACTTACAAATTACGATTATTAGCCAAACTTCATGTAACGAATTTGGTTGATTTGGTTAATAAAGCCAAAGCATTGGATATACTTTTTTAGTTATAACTAGAACGCATTCGGCCAATACTGCGTGTGATGGCTACTTTCAAAAAATTATATTCGTTGATACCATTCATTAATTCGGCTAAATCCAATTCCGATTGTGAAGAAAAACTTCCTATTAAATCGGCGGTGAGTTTATTGATTAAATATTCTCGATAAGCAATTATTGTTTCAGAAACCAGGCGTTGAAGCGTTTCAACATTGTTTTTATCTTTAACGAAAACTTGTTTTTTATCCAGCCAGCCGTGTAATTGATGTTTCTCATCATCCATAAAAATATCGGTAACTACTTGTGCAAATTCGGGCTGTAGTGAATTCAAATAATTTTTTGTATCAAAGGTGTCGTTTTGAAGAAACTGAGCCACTAAATCATCATAAATTTCTTTGAATAAAGGATTTGAAAATTCCACTTCATCTTCTTGAAGATTTAAATAAATGCGTTGGTACACTTTACTTTTAACAGTTTCTTTTACCTCAATTTCCTTTTGGTTTTCATCAAATTTTATAAAAACATTTTCAAATTCCACTTCTACATTTCCGTACAAAAGTAGAATTTCAAGAATAGACTTTTCAAGTCGATTGATGACGTCAATTTTCTCTGGAGTAACAGCAGGCTGTTCGGCCTTTACAATTTCAAATGATTTTTGTTCTTGCTTTTGTCGTTTTCCAATTTCCGAAATGTCTTTTTGAACTAACTGTGCCAAAGTACTTATCAAAACTTGCTCCGAAATATCCATGATTCGGGAACATTCCTGAATGTATATTTCCCGTTGAATTCGATCTGGAATTTTAGAAATACTAGTTACCATATCTCGAATTAAATCGGCTTTTTTAATAGGGTCGTTTTTGGCATCATTCATTAAAAGCGAGGCCTTGAACTGAATGAAATCTTTTGCGTTTTCCTCTAAATAAGAAACCAAATCTTCATAGGAAGTTTTTTTTGCAAAACTATCAGGGTCATCGCCGTCAGGAAAGGTGCAAACTTTTACGTTCATCCCTTCTTCAAGAATCAAATCAATCCCTCTGATGGAAGCTCGAAGTCCTGCCGCATCTCCATCAAAAAGCACGGTTATGTTTTTGGTTAAACGATTGATTAATCTAATTTGGTCTGGTGTAAGTGCCGTTCCTGATGAAGACACTACGTTCTCAATTCCAGCTTGATGAAATTGAATTACATCGGTATATCCTTCAACTAAAAAACAATTATTTTGTTTGGCTATGGCTTGTTTGGCTTGAAAAATTCCATATAGCACTTTGCTTTTGTGATACAAATCACTTTCTGGCGAGTTCAGGTATTTAGCTGCTTTTTTATCATTTGTTAAAATCCTTCCTCCAAAACCAAGCGTTCTGCCAGACATGCTTTCAATAGGAAACATTACTCGTCCTTTAAATCTATCAAAAGGGCGGTCGTCTCTAGGAATTGTAAGTCCGGTGCTTTCTAAAAATTCTAATTTATAACCTTTTCCTAATGCTTCTTTTGTAAAAGCATCCCAAGTATCGGGAGAATATCCTAGGTTGAACTTTTTAATGGTTTCATTGGTAAAGCCTCTTTCTTTAAAATAAGAATGTCCAATCGCTTTACCTTCGTCGGTGTTTAAGAGTGTGTCGTGGAAATATTTTTTTGCAAATTCGGAAACCAAATACATACTTTCTCTAACATCAGTATTAGTTTTTTCTTCGGCAGTTTGTTCGGTTTCCTCTATTTCGATATTGTATTTTTTTGCCAAATACCGAATGGCTTCTGGATATGTGAAATGTTCATGTTCCATCAAGAAAGCAACAGCATTGCCACCTTTTCCGGAACTGAAATCTTTCCAGATTTGTTTTACGGGTGAAACCATAAAAGAAGGAGAACGTTCGTCTGAAAATGGACTTAAGCCCTTAAAGTTACTTCCAGCCCTTTTTAAAACTACAAAATCACCAATTACCTCTTCAACACGAGCGGTTTCGAAAACGGTATCTATGGTTGCTTTTGAAATCAATTTGGACTATTTAAATAAAAGCCAAAGTTACAAAGTTTAGATTTTATAAGAGTAGAAAAGTTAGTATAAACTTTTAAAGAAAAGAAGTCAGAAAGTAATAATAGAAAAAGCTCGCCTCAATTAAAAATTAAATTTAAATCACTCGAATTTAATTTGATTATTCCCCAAATAACAATTTTAGCGAGCTATATTCCCTTAATTTAAACAATCTAACAATCAAATTTAAATATTCTAATTCTTAAAATTTGTTTTTTTACCTTTGAGTTAAATAAAAATCCGCATGAATTAAAAATTGTAAAAAAATTCAATAAAAAAAGAAATTTGTTAAGGTAAATAGAAACTATAAATATGCGAATGGATTTATTTATTAAACAAATGTTAATTATTTCCGTCAATCGGTTTTTAATAGCCGATAATTTAATTTAAAAACATATTTTTGCTTTTATAAAATTAAATCTTTTTTGATTTTTTAAATTGTTTTATCATGATTAAACCCGAAGAAATTCAATATATTGAAGAACAAATAAAGAAAAGTATAGCTGAAATTTCTTACTATCATTATCAATATATTACGGCAAATGAAACAAGTAATGAAGAAAAATTTCCAGG
>CAIRNC010000173.1 GCA_903879875.1 uncultured Bacteroidota bacterium | reverse complement strand
TATGGAAAAAAGCATGTTATGACGCCATGAATGACGATTTCAACACGCCTATTTTAATAGCACAATTGTTTGAAGGTGTTCGGTTTGTGAATCTTTTAAAAGAAGGAACTGCGACTTTAACATCTGTTGATTTCAATACTTTTTCTACCTTAATGAACGCCTTTACATTTGATGTTTTAGGTTTAGAAAACGGAAAAACGGCTAGCAATAATAATGAGAAACTCGAAGGCGTGGTGAACATGCTCATCAAAATGCGAAATGAAGCAAGAGCCAATAAAAACTTTGCACTTTCTGACCAAATTCGAGACCAATTGATAGCTTTAGGCATTCAGTTGAAAGACGGAAAAGAGGGCACTACGTTTACAGTCTAAGTAAATAATGGAACATAATTAAAGTACTATTTTGCGAAATTTTATTCCATATTACATCTAATATTCCGAATTTGAAAGCAGCAACTCCCTTTATTTTTCTTGTTCGATTCTATCAATCGGCCATTTCTCCATTCACGCCATCGTCTTGCCGATTTGAACCGACTTGTTCAAGTTATATGATTCAAGCACTCCAAATGCATGGTGTTTTTAAAGGTGGTTTTCTGGGAATAAAACGGATTTTAAGTTGTCACCCGTGGGGAAGAAAAGGCTACGATCCTGTTCCCGAAAAAAAAGACAATCACAAACATTAACTTCTTTTTATACTTAATGTTTCTCCAAATCGTTATTTTTACAAAAACAAAAGCAATTAAAATATGACACACGCTCTAAATATAGTCTGGAATCCTTCAGAAGGCATTAATTTAGGATTTTTTATGATTCGTTATTACAGTCTAATGTTTGTGGTAGCCTTCGCTTTGGGATGGTACATCATGAAAAAAATATTTGACCGAGAAAACGAACCCATTGACAAATTAGACAGCTTGTTTATTTGGACTGTTTTAGCAACTCTTTTAGGTGCTCGACTGGGT
The DNA here is from genome assembly GCA_903879875.1 of uncultured Bacteroidota bacterium. Classification (GTDB taxonomy): domain Bacteria; phylum Bacteroidota; class Bacteroidia; order Flavobacteriales; family Flavobacteriaceae; genus Flavobacterium. The sequence continues at coordinate 3,151 of CAIRNC010000173.1, read as the reverse complement.
CATGTTTTCTTTTATGATTGGGAATATTACAGTACTCATTTAATAGAAATTCTGTTACCAATTAGAGAAAATCCAAACGAAAAATTATTAGGTTTCCTTCAAGGATGGGAGTTTACTGGTTTTACTGGTTTAGCCAGTCACGGCGCAGCACTTTCTATTATTATCACCATGTATTTTTTCAGCAAAAAAATCATGAAACGCCCTTTACTTTGGGTTTTAGACCGAGTAGTAATACCGGTTGCAAGTGGCGCCGTTTTTGTGCGATTGGGTAATTTTTTCAATTCAGAAATTATTGGAAATGAAACCCATTCGCCTTTTGGAATTCGATTTATTCAAGACCAATTCAACAAAAGAGAAATTACCGAAAATACCGGAATTCCTGATCCAAAAGAGGCTTATTATGCCGTTGTTCATGATCCTAAATTTGCCGCTTTATTGGAGCAAGTTCCTGCAAAACACCCTACCCAATTGTATGAATCGTTCTGTTATATTTTTGTATTCCTAATTTTGTTTTACGCCTATTGGAAAACCGATGCAAGAGAAAAACAAGGATTTTTATTGGGTTCTTTCTTAATATTGCTCTTTACTGTTCGCTTTTTTGTGGAATATGTAAAAGAAAGCCAAGGCGGTTTTGAAAGTGATTTAGGCGGTTTGCTTTCTACAGGACAATGGTTGAGTATTCCTTTTATTTTGGCCGGTTTGTTTCTTGTTTTTAGAGCAAAGAAATCCGTTGATACTATTCAAAATTAAGTATTTATCCGAACCTTTTCTTACTAAATCAAGTTTTTCCCTAAAACCCATTAGCATCAATCAAATAGATTAGTGCAGCCATTGTAGCCGCGCCAAGTTCTAATTCTCGTTTGTTTACCGCGTCAAAAGTGTCGTTTGCAGCGTGATGATAGTCAAAATAACGTTGTGAATCAGGATGCAAACCTGCTTTTACAATTTTAGCGCCCGTTAATGGCTCAATGTCCGAACCGCTATGTCCTTTAGTAAAACTGTGAATCATGTAGGGTTCAAAAAGCGGTTTCCATTCTAAAATTCGAGTAAAATCAGTTTCATTACATTCTAAAGAAAACCCTCTTGGACTGAATCCGCCGGAGTCGCTCTCCATGGCAAAAATGTGATTTTCATTGTTTTTCAATGCCAATTCTTCGTATTTCTTCCCTCCTCTTCCTCCATTTTCTTCGTTGATAAAAAGTACGGCTCGAATGGTATTTTTAGGTTTATATCCCATCGTTTTAAAAAGATGCAATACTTCCATACTTTGCACAATTCCAGCGCCATCGTCCTGTGAACCATCGGCCAAATCCCACGAATCCAAATGTCCGCCAACAACCATAATTTGCTCTGGATGGGCACTCCCTTTAATTTCTCCCACCACATTATAGGAAAGGACATCCTCAAATTGCTGACAAGATTGCTTCATGAAAAATTGCAATGTGGGATTTTTTTTCAATAATTGGCTCAATAATTCAGCTCCATTTGTACTAATAGCCGCCGTCGGAATGTATTGCGATTTTGGAATATCACCATAACTTTGCGCGCCAGTATGCGGAAAATCATCCAATCTCAAATTCATTGAACGCACTATTGTTGCTACTGCACCAAAACTTGAAGCTTCTTTTGCGCCATAAAAGCGTTGGTCCACACAAGCTCCATAGGAAGTAAAAGTTTCAATATTTGAAGGTTCCATCGGGCGATTAAAAAAAACTATTTTCCCTTTTAATTTATCGCCAAATGCTTCTAATTCTTTGAGTGAATGCACCTCAACCACTTCAGCGGTTAAACCATTTTTAGGCGTAGCAATAGAACCGCCAAGCGCACAAATTGGCACAGCAATTTTAGTTTTTTTGTCTAAAATAAATGCCGTTTCTTTTTCGCCACGAACCCATTTTGGCACCATAACTTCTTGAAGATAAACGCGGTCTAAACCCAATGTTTCTAGCTGTTCTTTGGTATATAGAATGGCTTTTTCCGCATTTGCAGAACCCGAAAGCCGTTGTCCGATTTTATTAGAAAGATAATCCAACCAAGAATAGCATTTGGCATTCGTTAAAGCTTGATTGTATATTTCTTTCAGCTTTTTTTCGTCGCTATTTTGACCAAAAGCAAAAAAGGATTGAAACACTAAAAGGTAAACAAGGTTTTTCATAGTATGTTTTTTAGAGGTTGTAAATTTATGTTTTTTTAATTAGCGTTCAATAAATGAATGCTTTAAAAAGAGATTTGTTGAAAATATATTAAAAAAAAGGCGGATTTAATCCTTAGTAGACCATTTCAACTTTTCAGAAGTATGTCACTATTTGTCAGAAGTAAGTATCAGGCGGTCAGAAGTAAGAAAAAGATTTTCAGAAGACTGTTTCAGGCGCTCCGAAGACTGTTTCAGGCTGTCCGAAGCTCGTTTCAGGGCATTTTTTTGCCTTCGAAGCACCTCTAGCGTTCTTTTTTGTTCATTTCGCCCCTTTCGGACAGTAAAAAGTGCTTTTCTATAAACCGATTGTCGTTTTCTAGTAATGATTTGAAATGGAAGTAAAAGGAAGCCCTTATTTTTGAAAATAAAATAAGAATAATTGAAGGACTTGATGAAGGATTGGAACGATAATTTTATATATTTGGGAAATAATTAGTAGCAACTTATGGCATAAAACAACCCGTATCTGGGTTTATTAAACTTAATTTATAAGTTAGCAGTAGTACTAAAAATAAATCGCAAAAATGGAAAAAATATGAGGAAAATTAATTATTTACAAATTCTTATTCATTCTTTTGGAACATATTTTTTTGTGTTTTCTGCAACAGTATTCTCGTGGTTATACAACTTACGAATTATAAAAATCACCTTGGAAAATGGAATTGATAATGTAATGCATAATTCAGAAAAATATAAAATAACTACAATGGATATTTGGAATTTTACTTTTTCAACTGGAATTTCAACTGTTATAGGAATATTTATTGCATTCCTAATTTCAATTTTCATCTCAATCAAAAAAAAATGGTCTGTAATTAATAGTTTTATTGTTCTATTTATTAGTCTAGCCTTAAATAAAATTAGATTTTTGGATTTGATTTGGAGTTATTTAAAACCTTTTCTTTGCCCAGGAAAATATATATCAGATTTGAAATTAAGTTTTTTGACTTCAGGAAT
>CAIRNC010000172.1 GCA_903879875.1 uncultured Bacteroidota bacterium | reverse complement strand
CATTTCACTTTCAACATCGCTAAAAACGGAAGATACCCAATCAATAACACTTGTGAAATATTTTTTTAATTCATTAATATCAGTGTCTTTGCGATGACTACTCATATAATTGCCAATGTTTCCTTTGCTTACCCAATCTAAAGCACATTCTAAAAACTCTTGACGGTTGGCACTACCCGATATGTAAGCACTCCATTTTTGGATATTAGCATTTTGACTGTTGCTAAACTCGGCTTTGCCCAATGTAACAAATGGACCCGAATATACCGCATTTAATAACTCCTGATTATTAAGCGGTACTCCTGCTATATTAATGGTTCTAAACCATTCCTTTATTTCGCTTTCGGTGCCTTCACATTCGTAAATGAGCAATTTAGCTTCTAATATTTTGGCTTGTTTGTCGGCGGCAATACCACTAAAATATTGCTCCATGCCGTGTTCGTCTTTTACGGCAAATTTATTGGTTACATAGCGACCAAAACTCGTGATGCGTTGTTGCCCGTCTAGCACTTCAAGTGCGGTAGCATTCACTTTATTAAAATAAATCAACCCTAACGGATAGCCTTTAAGAATGGAACTTATAACTGCCACATCGCGTTTACCATCAGCATAAATGTAGTTGCGTTGGTACTCCGGTTGAATGGTTAACGTGCCCGACAACCCAAACAAACCTTTGCCTTCTAATTCGTTATAAACAAAACCATTACATATATCTTTTATGGTAATATCTGTTCGTAATGTTGTTTTCATGTTATTTATTTTTTGTGCTTTATTAGTATTCTTGCATAAATTTCTTGCCCACCAATAGTAAATCTTTTTCCATAATTAGGATTATCTTTGACATATCTGTCAATTCCAACAATTTCAAATTGTTCAGGATTGTATTTATCCAAAAAACTAATTGGAACACCCATTACTCCTTCAAAATCACTAGGTATTGCATCTGTAAAAGAAACTTCTATTGCATCGTAACTGTCATATTTTAAATAACTTTCTTTACCTCTAATCTCTTTATGTCTACTGAATTTTAAGTGTTCTTCCATTGTCATAAGTGCTAATGGCTTATGACGTCGTCCGTGGTCAAGATTAGTGTACCAAACTGATGGTGAACGTAAATAAACAATACCATCAACTGTTCTTGTTGCACTGTCTGGCTTATTTGTCGGGTCAATTTCTTCTGGAGATATGAACAACATATCTTTGCTAAAACTTGTTGTACCTACCCACATTTTATTTTCTTTAATTAAAGGAAATACTTCTTTATACGTGATTGCATTTTTACTTCCAATAACCACAAACTGCTTGTTTGCTTCAACAATCCAAGCCAAAAATTTTCTAAACAAAGAAAACGGTGGATTGGTTATAATAATATCGGCTTCGTCACGGAGCTTCATTATTTCTTTACTTTTAAAATCGCCATCACCTTCAAGATACGTCCACTCTAAATCGTTTACATCAATCTTGCCATCGCCTGTTTTATCATGCGTTAGTGTAAATATCTTTCCGTTGGTTATGGTTTTCTTTTGGTCAAACTGTGGGTTTTCGGTTTCAAAAAGTGTGGGCTGGTAGCCGCTTTTATAGCTTTTACTATCGGGTGCATAGCTCGTACTGATTAGTTTTTTTAATCCAAAACTTTCAAAGTTCTGCGCAAAAAACTTAGTAAAATTGCTCCACTCAGGGTCATCACACGGTAATAGCACGGTTTTACCTTTAAATACATCAGGGTTGAATTCTAAATAGGCATTAATTTCCTTTTCAATATCGGGGTATTGCGTATAGAACTCGTCGTTTTTTGCATTTTTAGCATTAGTAAGATTGCTGTTTGCCATTTTAGTATTTGTGTTTTTTGAATTTCAATTTGTGAACTGAACAAATATATAGAATTGAACATTGAAAATTAAAGATAAGCCGTAATTTTCTCCAAAAACGCCAAATTTGACGTCCTTGACGCCAAATTTCACGTTATTGACGTAAACGTTTACGTTCCTGACGCCAAACTTTACGTTGTATGACGTAAAACTTTACGTCCATGACGCCAAACTTTACGTTGCTGACGTAAACGTTTACGTCCCTGACGCCAAATTTGGCGTTTTTGGCACTGGCACAAAAAAAATACCCTTTTAGAATTGCACTTCTAAAAGGGTATTAACATTTGCCTATAGCCTATTGCCTACTGCCTATAGCTTATACCGTTGGTGTTGAATCAGCCGCAGGGTTTGATGTACCTGTTCTGCTAAAAAACTGAGAGAATTCGTTAACTTTAGTTTCAAATCCAGCGGTTTTTGTACCCGCTTTGTATTGGCTGTAGCCATAATCAGTCAAAGCGGCTTGATAGTTATCAAAATCGTGCAAAATTTTGTTGTTGTCCAAACCATCAATCATGCTTTGTAATCGAGCAATAACGCCTTGAATAAAATCTCTAGAATCAAAATCGTTTTGAAACTCCACCCAATCCACATCGGCACTGCTCAACCCCGGTTGGTTGGTTCTATAATCGTGCACTTTGTTTACAATGAGTTTGTTTTGTTCGTTGATGCTTCCGTATTTCTTACGTTCATCAGGCGATAGGT
>CAIRNC010000171.1 GCA_903879875.1 uncultured Bacteroidota bacterium | reverse complement strand
GAATGTTAATGCTCAAGAGCAAAAACCAAAAGAAAAACCAAAAAAAGAATGTTCTAAAGATGAAAAAAAATCTTGCGATAAAGATAAAAAAGCAGGATGTTGTGCTGCTAAAAAAGAAGCAGAAAAAAAAGCATAATTAATTAGTTTATAAATGTAAAAGTGTTCAAGCAATTGAACACTTTTTTTTATTTCCAAAAACCTGTGTAACACTTGTTACTGTAAACAGAAAATTGCCAACTTACTTTTGCCTCATAAATTATATAAAACAATTATGAGGATACTAAAATTTATACTACTTACGGGAACAATTTTGATTGCATCATTCGGATTTAGCCAAGACACTTTGACTATTTCTAAAAATGAAATTTGGCAAAAAGCTTCGGATAAAAACTTAAAAATTAAGATTGCCAATCAAGAATTCAAATCAGCTCAAGCAGATTATCAACAATCGAATGCCTTGTTTTTACCAAATATCAATATTTCTCATACCGGAATTTCGACTACAAATCCTTTAATGGCTTTTGGTTCAAAGCTCAACCAAGGTATTTTAACTCCTACTGATTTTAATCCAGATTTATTGAATAACCCGGAAAGGATTCAAAATTTTGCTACTAAAATTGAAGTATTACAACCTTTAATAAATGTAGATGGCATTTACGGAAGGCAAGCAGCCAAATCAAAAATGGAAGCCTATCAATTACAAACAGAACGCAACAAAGAATATTTACAACTTGATGTAAACAAAGCTTTTATGCAATTGCAATTGACCTATAAAGCGGTAAAAGTTTTAGAAAAAGCAAATAATACAGCAAAAGCAAATCTGAAATTAGTGGAGAATTATTTCAAACAAGGCATGCTTCAAAAAACAGATGTATTAAATGTTCAGGTTCGTGTAAACGAAATCGCGAATCAACTGCAATACGCCAAAAGTAATGTTCAGAATGCTTCTGATTATTTGGCTTTTTTATTCAATGATGAACAAACAAATAAAATTTACAAACCTGTTGAAACATTAGATAATACAATTGTTATCGAAAGTACTAATGCTAAACTATCGGAAAATAGAAAAGATATTCAAGCAATGAATAAATCGACAGCCGCTTATCAAAAAATGATGCAATCCAACAAAATGAATTTTCTTCCACGTTTAAATGCTTTTGGAACTTATGAAATCAATGATAAATACAGTTTTGGAATGAGTAAAAAAGGCTATTTAGTTGGTGCACAATTGTCTTGGAATGTTTTTGATGGTTATAAATCCATTGGTAAATGGGAAAAATCAAAAGCCGATTTCCAAAAAGCAAGTATTGAAACCGAACAATATAAAGCCCAAAGTCAATTGGAATTGAATAAAACAAATCGTCAATTGATAGATGCCGAAAACAAAGTAAATCTTTCCAAACTAGCATACAATCAATCGCAAGAAGCCTATCGAATTCGACAAAATAGGTTTTCCCAAGGATTAGAAAAAACAACTGATTTATTGCAAGCCGAAACTCAAATGTTTCAAAAAGAATTAGAACACTTACAAGCCGTTTTTGAATACAATTTCACCAAAGAATATTTACAATTTTTAACTAAATAATCCACTAAACCTAACTGGTTTTGAAAAACTATTAGGTATTAATCCAAAAAAAAATTATGAAAAAAATAATAGCTATCCTTACAATAACAACATTTTTAACGACCTCTTGTGGTGGCGACAAAAAAGAAAAAGTGGTTTTAGAACCCGCAATTTCAGTAAAAGTAAGTGGCATTTCTGCTGCTAATACTAGCGATTTTGTAACTGCAAGCGGAAAAGTAGAAGCGGAAAACAGTGCCAATGTAAGCACACGAATGATGGGCTATATTACTAAAGTTCACGTAAAAGTAGGTCAAAAAGTAAGTGCTGGACAACTTTTGATTAGTATAAACAATTCCGATTTACAAGCCAAAAAAGCCCAAGTAGAGGCGTCGATACTACAAGCAACGGCAGGATTTAACAATGCTAAAAAAGACTATGATCGTTTTGTGATTTTATTCAACCAGCAAAGTGCTTCTCAAAAAGAATTGGACGATATGACATCGCGTAACGAAACGGCAAAAGCAGGATTAGAAGGAGCCAAACAAATGCGAAACGAAGTCATGGCTCAGTTTTCTTATTCAAATATCACTGCACCATTTTCAGGAGAAATCACTAACACATTTGCAAAAGAAGGCGATATGGCAAACCCAGGAATGCCTCTGTTAAGCATTGAAGGTGCTTCGAGATTACAGGTTACGGCAATGGTTTCGGAAAGTGATATTACAATGATTAATAATGGCATGAATGCTAAAATAGTTGTGAAATCGACCCATCAGGAATTAGCGGGAAAAGTAATTGAGGTAAGTAATTCGGCTAAAAATACTGGAGGACAATATTTGGTGAAAATTAATTTAACAAACCCTGGAAACAAAGTACTATCAGGAATGTTTGTTAACATTCAATTTCCAATTGCAAATAAATCCAAAGTAGCAACAATTCAAACAGACAAAATAGTTGTGCCTGAAACCGCTTTAATAAAACAAGGACAACTGACTGGTGTTTATACGATTGGCACAGGAAATGTAGCCATACTAAGATGGTTGAGAATCGGGAAAACTTTTGGCAATCAAGTAGAAGTTTTGTCAGGTCTTTCAGCGAATGAGCAATACATTGTTTCGGCAGAAGGAAAATTATATAACGGAGCTTTGGTAAGTGTACAGTAAATAGTATTCAAAAAAGGATAAATAATAGTGTTCAGTTTTGGGATATAACCTGAAACTTTAAACTTTAAACAAAAAATAATATGCAAGAAGGTATATCAGGTAAAATTGCTCATTTTTTCATCAATTCAAAACTAACCATTTTATTGATGGTAGCTTTAATGATTATTGGTGTTTACAGTTCGTTTTTGATTCCAAGGGAAGAAGAACCACAAATTAATGTTCCAATGGCCGACGTTATGGTAGGCTATCCAGGAGCAAGCCCAACGGAAGTAGAAAATCGTGTGGCAAAACCTTTGGAGAAAATTATTTCGAATATCAAAGGCGTGGAGCACGTGCATACGATGGCAATGAACGGTCAAGCCATGTTGATTGTCCAATTCTTTGTAGGACAAGATGTGGAGCGTTCGTATGTAAAATTGTATGACGAATTAGCCAAACACGAGGATATGTTCCCAAAAGGCGTGTATAAACCAATGGTTAAAACACGTTCTATTGATGATGTTCCGATGTTGGGTTTGACTTTATGGAGCGAAAGTCAAGATGATTTTCAGTTGCGACAAATTGCTGAGGAAGTAACTTCGGAGATTGAGAAAGTAAAAGACGTTGCGATTACGAAAGAAATTGGTGGTCGAAATAGAGAATTGAAAGTCGTTCTCGACAAAGATAAAATGGCCGAAAATGGCGTGGATGCTTTAGGAATTATGGGAATGATTCAAGCAAATAATGGCAGCTCGCAATCGGGAAGTTTTGTAAATAATGACCAAGAATATCTTGTTACTACAGGCAAATTCCTTTCGAGTGCCGAAGATGTTGAAAGTTTGGTTGTGGGTGTAAATAAAAACATGCCTGTCTATTTAAAACAAGTGGCTACAGTTGAAGATGGTGCTTCTACTGCTCGAAGTTATGTATCTTTTGGATATGGAAAAGCGAATGAAAAATTCAAAACCGCTAAATCAGAATATCCTGCAGTTACTATTTCTATTGGAAAAGTAAAAGGAGCAGATGCAATGAAAATATCCGAAAAAATCATTGCTAGAGTTGAACAATTAAAGAAAACGACCATTCCTAATGATGTTCATGTTGAAGTAACCAGAAATTATGGTGAAACCGCATCAGATAAAGTAGGCGAATTGTTGATGCACTTGGGAATTGCTATTATTGCAGTAACCTTTTTAGTGATTTTGGCCATGGGATGGCGAGGCGGATTAGTAGTTTTCTTCTCGGTGCCGTTGACATTTGCTTTGACGCTTTTTGCCTATTATTTATTAGGCTATACCTTGAATAGAATTACCCTTTTTGCCCTAGTTTTCGTTGTGGGAATTGTCGTAGATGACAGTATAATCATTGCCGAAAATATGCACCGCCATTTCAAGATGAAGCGACTGCCTTTCAAGCAAGCAGCTATTTACGCTATCAATGAAGTGGGAAATCCAACGATTTTGGCAACATTTACGGTTATTGCAGCGATATTGCCAATGGCTTTTGTTTCCGGAATGATGGGACCATATATGAGCCCGATGCCGATTGGTGCTTCGATTGCGATGTTACTTTCTTTATTTGTAGCATTGACCGTAACCCCTTATTTGGGTTATCATTTGTTGCAAGAAAAAGACGAGCAAAAACACAAACACGAAGAAGGAATGGAAACCAGTTGGGTATATAAAATATACAATAAACTGGAGCGTCCTTTATTAGAAAGCAGTTCAAAACGACGTATTTTATTAATCGTAACGGTAATATTATTACTTGGCTCTCTAACGATGTTTTTCACCAAATCGGTTTTAGTAAAAATGTTGCCTTTTGACAATAAAAATGAATTTCAAATTGTGATTGACATGCCCGAAGGAGCTACTCTAGAACGCACTGCAGCGGTAACCAAAGAAATTGCACAATATTTATCAACGCAACCTGAAGTAGTTAGTTATCAAAATTATATAGGCACTTCGGCTCCAATTACCTTCAACGGATTGGTTCGTCATTACGATTTGCGTGGTGGTAGCAATATGGCTGATATCCAAGTGAATTTATTGCATAAAGAAGACAGAAGCCTGCAAAGTCACGATATTGCAAAAATTGTCCGTCCTGAAATTCAGAAAATTGCAAAAAAATATGGAGCCAATGTAAAAGTAATTGAAGTGCCGCCAGGACCTCCTGTTTTATCGACTTTGGTTGCTGAGATTTATGGACCTAATTATAACGAACAAATAAAAGTAGCCGATCAGGTGGCAGCTATTCTAAAAAACACCTCTGATATTGTAGATATTGATTGGACAGTCGAAGACAATCAAGTGGAATACAAATTGGAAGTAGATAAAGAAAAAGCCATGCTAAACGGAATTGCACCGCAACAAGTGGTTGGAAATTTGACTTATTTATTGAAAGAATATCCCGTTTCTAATTTATATGATGAAAACTCGAATGACAATGTTGGAATTGTATTATCACTTGATGACAAAGACAAAACAAGCATGCAAGACATTCAAAACCTAAAAATAAAAGGAAGTCAAGGCAATATGATTCCAGTGAGCGATTTGGTTAAAGTGGTTCGTGATACTTTACAAAAAACCATTTACAGAAAAGACCAAAAACGCGTGGTTTATGTTACTGCCGATATGGCTGGAGGTATGGAAAGTCCCGTATATGCCATTTTAGGAATGAACGAAAAACTAACTAAAATGAACGTCCCAAAAGGTTACAAAGTTAGTGAATTGTATATGGAACAACCTACAGACGAAAGTGATTTTACAGTAAAATGGGATGGAGAATGGCAAATAACTTTAGAAGTTTTCCGTGATTTAGGAGTAGCTTTTGGTGTTGTGATTGTCATAATTTATATGCTAATTGTGGGTTGGTTCCAAAACTTTAAAACACCAATTGTTATGATGCTTGCTATTCCACTTTCATTAATTGGGATTGTATTTGGACATTGGTTATTGGGAGCCTTTTTTACAGCAACCTCTTTTATCGGAATGATTGCGTTGGCTGGAGTAATGGTCAGGAATTCAGTCCTGCTGATTGACTTCATCGAAATTCGACTGAACGAAGGAACTCCTTTAAAACAAGCTATTATTGAAGCTGGAGCAGTTCGTACAACGCCCATTTTATTGACAACTGGAGCAGTAGTTATTGGAGCATCCATCATCTTATTTGATCCTATTTTCCAAGGATTGGCAATTTCGTTAGTGTTTGGTGCTATTGTATCAACGGTTTTAACGCTATTGGTAGTGCCAATAATCTATTATATAACGGAAAGAAAAAAATGGGAAAAATAGATTAAAAAGGTTTATGAGGTAATGAGTTTATAAGGTTATATATGAAAAACCTTATAAACTTTCCATAAACCTCATTACCTTTTTATAAACTTTAAACCCTTTTCATAAACCTCATAACCTTTTTAAAAAATGAAACTACTTTTAATAACATCCATCCAAGAATTTGAAAAAGACATCAAGCAAATTCTAAAAAAAGCATCGGTAAAATCTTTTTCTTATAAAGCTGTGAAAGGTTTTAAAGATAATTCTGGCGATGAGTTAGAAAGCAACTGGTTTGCAAGCACTGTGCAAGAAAATGAATCGGTTTGGTTTTATGCATTTGTTCCAATTGAAAACGTGAACATCGTGTTTGATTTGACTGAAAAATTCAATGAAAAACAAGAAACAATTTCGCACATTCATATTGCGGTTTTAAATATTGAAAAATCAAATTAATCAACTAATCTAAAAAAGAGGACAAGATTGTTTTGTACCTCGCTATTAACATTATGAAAAATAGAATCATCCACGCATTTGCAGGAACAATCATTTTGCTAAGCTTAGCTTTATCCGTATATGTAAGTCAAAATTGGCTTTGGCTAACCACATTTGTTGGTGCAAATTTATTGCAATCATCCATAACCAATTGGTGCTTATTGGACACGATATTGACTAAATTAGGTGTAAAAGATTGAGTTATTTATCAATCTGTATTCTCAATTTGTTTGTAGGCATCAATTACTTTTTTCACCAATCGGTGGCGCACAATATCTTTGTCATCCAGATAAATGATTCCGATACCTTCAATGTCTTTTAGTACTAATAATGCTTCTTTTAGTCCCGAAATAGTACGTCTTGGCAAATCAACTTGACCAGGGTCGCCTGTAATCATAAACTTAGCACTTTTCCCCATACGGGTTAGAAACATTTTCATTTGAGAATGCGTTGTATTTTGTGCTTCATCAAGAATTACAAAGGCATGATCGAGCGTTCTACCACGCATGAATGCCAAAGGGGCAATTTGAATAATACCTTTTAGAATATAATCTTCGAGTTTTTCGTTTGGCAACATATCGCGCAAAGCATCATACAAAGGTTGCATGTAGGGATCTAATTTTTCTTTCATATCGCCTGGAAGAAAACCAAGATTTTCGCCTGCCTCGACTGCGGGACGAGTTAGGATAATCCTTTTTACTTGTTTTTCTTTCAAAGCTTTTACAGCCATGGCAACACCAGTATATGTTTTTCCGGTTCCAGCTGGACCAACGGCAAACACCATATCGTTTTTCGACATGGTATCAACCAGCAATTGTTGATTGGCGGTCATTGCTTTAATAATCTTACCTCCTACTCCATGTACCAAAATTTTGTCATGGTCAAATGCTTTTTTATCATCTTGCATATCACTTTGAATCACACGATCAATCACATTATTGTCAATCGTATTATAGCGCGTAAAGTGAACCATCAATCTATTAAAGCGATTTTCAAATTCATCAAGGATTTCTTTTTCGCCAAAAGCCTTAATTGTAGTGCCACGAGCAACAATTTTTAGTTTCGGATAATACTTTTTAATAGTTTCAAGATGTGTATCTTGGGTGCCCCAAAAATCTTTTGGAGCAATGTCGATGAGTTCAATAATTCTTTCGTTCAATTGAGGTAGATTTAATTAAAAATAATCGTTGATAATTATTAGATTTGCAATTCTCAAATTTAATGAAAATTAAATAGAAGTTGTTATATTATTTATAAACAAATTTATGTCAATAATTACCCTTACGACCGATTATGGATTGAAAGACCACTTTGTTGGTGCGTTGAAAGGAAAAATTTTGACAGAATTTCCAACAGCTACTATTGTTGACATTTCTAACGATATTGACCCGTTCAACACCACCGAAGCCAGCTACATTATCAGTGCTTCTTATTTGAATTTTCCAAAAGGAACGGTTCATTTAATTGGTGTGGATGCCGAATTAAACAAAGAAAACCAACACCTAGCAATGTTTTGGAACGGCCATTATTTCATCTGTGCCGATAATGGAATTTTGAGTATGCTTACGCAAAAAATGAAACCTGAAAAAATTGTTAGTATCAATATTCACGACCGTTTGCCAACTGATGCCACCGATTTGGACGTTTTTGTAACAGTTGCCTGCCATATTGCAAAAGGCGGTTTGCTGAACGTAATTGGGAAAGAAATTGACGAAATCAAACACGTTACCGAGTTACAAGCTGTTGTTGCTCCAGATAAAAATTCGATTAAAGGATTTGTGATTTATATTGATCACTTTGGATATGTAGTGACCAATATTTCTAAAAAAACCTTTTTAGAAGTAGCTCAAGGTCGCCCGTATGAAATTCCGCTATTGCAAAAACGAAATCAAAAAAAATCGAGTCCAATAAAAAATATATGGGCAAAATATTCTGACATTGCCAATGCAAGTAATTATGAAATTAAGAATTATGAAGGCGATAAATTGGCTATTTTTAACGAAGCTGGATTTTTAGAAATTGCTATTTTTAGAAGTAACCCAATGCGCGTTGGAAGCGCCACTAGCCTACTAGGATTAGGGTATCGAGATACAATTGTTGTTGAGTTTAAATAATTTATAAATGTTAAAAAGAATTTTAATTTTCGGATTTCTAATCAGTACATTGCAATTATTTATTTATTATGCTTTGATATTTTTTTTATGGAATATTGGAAAACTATTTCATTCGCCAATTAAAACAGATTATACATGGGGACTTTATATTTTATATTCAATCTACACTTTCTCTTTAATTATATTGATTCAGAACATATTAGTTGAGATATTCTATAGAAATAATTTTAAAATTTATTT
>CAIRNC010000170.1 GCA_903879875.1 uncultured Bacteroidota bacterium | reverse complement strand
CATGTTGATTTGAAACAATTTAGTGCTACAACAGGAAAAACTGATTTGAATGTAACGGGTACTTTGGATAATTTTTATGGTTTTCTATTCAAAAAACAAGAGTTAAAAGGTAATTTTAATTTGCAATCCAATCAATTTGCAGTAGCCGATTTTATGACTTCGGAAACACCAGACCCAAAGAAAGCAACGCCACCATCAGAAGCCATTAAAATTCCTGCTTTTTTAAATTGTATACTTACGGCTAAAGTAAATAGCATTTTATATGATAATTTAGTATTGAAAAATGCTTCTGGAAAAATGTTGATAAAAGACCAAAAAGTAAGTTTGCAAAACATAAAAACTTCTATTTTTGATGGACAAATTACCGCAAATGGAGATGTGTCAACCAAAGAAAAAACTCCTGTGTTTGATATGGATTTGAACATGGCGGGTGTAGATATTCAACAAACGTTTACACAGTTGGAAATGATGAAAAAAGTGGCGCCAATTGCAGGAGTTGTTTCTGGAAAATTGAATGCTATCGTAAAATTAGACGGTCCACTTGACGCAAAAGCCATGACACCTGACTTGAACAAACTTAATGGTGATTTAACAGGACAATTGCTTTCGACATCCATCAACCCTGAAAATTCAACCCTTTTAAAAAGTTTAGGAAGCAGTTTGAAGTTTTTAGATTTAAAAAAATTGAACCTGAAAGATGTGAAAATCAACTTAACTTTCAATGATGGAAAAGTAAATGTAAAACCTTTTGATCTTAAATATCAAGACATAAAAGCCACTTTAGGCGGACAACATGGTTTTGACCAAAACATGAATTACAACCTAAAACTCGACGTGCCAGCCAAATATTTAGGAACAGAAGCCAATGCATTATTAGCAAAACTAAGCCCATCAGATGCAAATAAATTGCAAAATATTCCTATAAATGCAGTGGTTACAGGGAATTTCAAAAACCCCAAAGTGAGCACCGACATGAAACAAGCCACAACCAATCTTGCCACCCAATTGCTGAAACAACAAAAAGACAAACTCGTGAACCAAGGTACTTCGGCTTTGAAAGATTTGTTGGGTGGTAGCAAAAAAGATACCACCAAAACGGGCGCACAAAAAGAAGATATTAAAAATAAAGCAGGTGCACTGTTGAACGGCTTGTTCGGTAAAAAGAAATAAAAAATCTATATTTTTCACAAAAACCCCTCGTTTAAAGTCAATTTAAACGAGGGTTTTACAATTGTAAAATCATATCAAAGAACAGGAAAATTAGAATTATCGATACATTTCACGTCCTTTTCTCACATTCTCAAACTTACTACATACCCTTCGAAGCTTCGAATATTAAAAACGGTGCCGTCTTTAAAAATCAAATATTGTCCTTTAATGCCCATCAATACTCCTTTGAAGTTAAGTGTTTTGTCTAGACTTAAACTGTTGATTTTCGTTGGATATTCAAGAACGGGATAGTGCATTTCAAACAAATCGTTGTTGTTCAATTCAAAATAGTCGTGCACTTCGGGAGGAATTAAGGGTTTTAATTTTGAGCGTTCGACTATTATATCAATAGAAACAATATCGTTGGTAAGCATTTTTCGCCAGTTGGTTTTATCGGCAAAATGGTTTTTCAGGGCAACTTCGGTAATCCCTGCCAAATAGCGATTGGGCACTTCAACAATAGCAATTGCTTTCTCGGCACCTTGGTCAATCCAACGGGTGGGCACTTGTGTTTTTCGAGTTACCCCTACTTTTACTTCGCTTGACAACGCCAAATAAACAATATGCGGTTGCAATTGTACCCGCTCTTCATACACCAAATCTCGGTCGGCAATGCCTAAATGTGCGGTGCTCAACTCGGGTTTCATAATCCAATCACCGACTGCTGGACTGGAATAGAAACAATCATAACAAAAACCTTGGCGGAAAATTTTCTTCTTTTTGCCACAATTCAAACATTGGTAGCCTTGAAATTGAATTTCAATTTCTTTGTTCAACAATTGATTGACGTGAATGAAACTGTTTTCAAAAACCAAATAATATTGTATTGGATTTCCGAACTCGGTTTGCATTTTAGTTAGAACTCCTTCGTATTGCATTTGGTTTTAATCGTTTCAGGTTTAATTAATCTTGTTTTTTATGGAAAATAATCACTTTTCATTTAAAATCCCTAACTTTCTCCTAGCCCTGATGGAAGGGAAAATCCTTTTCGTTTTTTATTTAAAAACCAAAAGATTTGGAATGACAGCAGGAAACAGCTCCTAATAAATAGTGTCATCTGTAAAAATGATTTTTATCAATTTACATAAAAACGGAATCCTTATTTTCTTACTTAATTTTAAATCGAATATAGGTTATGGCTTTGTTGATGGCTAAATATTGTTTTTCATAAAAGGTCTGAAAAGCAGTAACTTCTTCGGGAGCACCTTCATTGACATAGATATTGTGGTTGGCATACAACACTTCGTGCCCTTCACCATGAAGCAACCCTAATGTGTAACCGTGCATGAATTCACTATCGGTTTTAAGGTTGACCACTCCGTCGGGTTTAAGTATTTTTTTATACAATTGTATGAATTCCGAATTGGTCATTCGGTGCTTGGTTCGTTTGTATTTTATTTGTGGATCGGGAAAAGTAATCCAAATTTCGTCTACTTCATTGGCATCAAAAACATGATTGATGAGCTCAATTTGAGTTCGGATGAAGGCTACATTATACAGACCCGTTTCTACAGCAGTTTTGGCACCACGCCAAAAACGAGCTCCTTTGAGGTCAATTCCTATGAAGTTTTTGTCCGGATATTTTTCTGCTAATCCAACAGAATACTCTCCTTTTCCGCAACCGAGTTCTAAAATTAGAGGATTGTTGTTTTTGAAAAAATCAGCATTCCATTTGCCTTTAAGCGGAAATAAATCGCCTACCACTTCTTCTCTTGTTGGTTGAAAAACATTGTTGAATGTTTCGTTTTCTTTGAACCTTTTTAACTTATTTTTACTTCCCACGATGTTTTTTAATATTTTGGTAAAATTAAGAAAATATATAAGACCTGAAATAGTTTTATTTTTGTTCCTTTAAAACGTTAAAAAATTATACGGCAATCTGTTATAAAACAAAAAATATTTAGCCACAGATTATAATAATTTTCACAGATTAATAGTAGAAAAAAGTATTTGCTTTTGAATGAATCCGTGAAAATCTTTGTAATCTGTGGCAAAAAAATTAGTCCGTTTAGCGGACAGTAATAAAAAAATAATACCTGTTGGAAAATACTACTAAAAAAATTCTTGTTGCGCCACTGAATTGGGGGTTGGGTCATGCCACCCGTTGCATCCCGATTATTAATGCGTTAATCGAAAACGGATTTCAACCCATTCTGGCTTCTGATGGGGCGGCTTTAGCCTTACTTAAAAAAGAATTTCCAAATTTGGTCGCATTGGAATTACCTTCGTACCAAATAGAATATGCCAAAAACGGACTTTTTTTTAAATGGAAATTACTTGTTAACAGTCCGAAAATGATTGCTGCTGTTTGGAACGAAAAACGAATCATTAAAGAATGGGTGCAAAAATATCAGTTGTCAGGCATTATTTCTGACAATCGATTAGGGGTTTTTAGTAAAAAAATACCGTCGGTTTTTATAACCCATCAATTGAACGTAATTACAGGAAACACCACTTGGATGACGAGTAAATTGCATCAAAAAATTATTTTAAGATTCAAAGAATGTTGGATTCCTGATGTAGAAGAAACACCAAATTTCACAGGCAAATTGGGTCATTTGAATAATATCAAACTAAATTTAAAATATATAGGTCCTCTGAGTCGATTGAACAAATTGGAATTACCCATTCGCTACCAACTTCTGGTGGTTTTGTCAGGTCCAGAGCCTCAACGAACACTGCTCGAAGAAATTCTTAAAAAAGAAGTGTCCCGTTTTACTGGCAAAGTTGTTTTTGTAGCAGGAATTATAGAAGAACAACAAATAGTTGAAAAAATTGGCAATACGACCTTTTACAATTACATGAATGCTGCCGAATTGGAAAAAACATTTAATGAAAGTGAAATCGTTTTATGCCGTTCAGGCTATACAACGGTTATGGATTTGGCGAAACTAGAAAAAAAGGCCTATTTTATTCCAACTCCGGGTCAATATGAACAAGAGTATTTGGCTAAAAAATACAAACGCGAAGGATGGGTTCCTTACTCTAAACAAGAGCATTTTGTAATAGAAAAACTATCTCAAATTAATTTTTACAAAGGATTAAAGAAAACAGAAACTAACATCGATTGGAAGCAGCTGTTTCTGATTTTCGATTGTAAATAAAGTGTTATTAATGCCCTAATATTACTTTTTAGTTAAGGTTTTAGGATGCAATTACCATCCAGATTTCGTTGATAATATTTTAGTAAACTTACTTACCTTTGTTTTACTAATTTCTTTCAAATGAAAAAAATCAAAAAATTCTTACTGATTTTACTAACACTACTCGTTTTACTTGTCTTGTTTTTTATAATTTATGCCTATTATTCCAAACCAAAATACGAAGGCGAATTACCACTGAAAAACATTCAAAAAGAAACCACCGTTTATTTTGACGAATTTGGCGTGCCTCACATTTATGCCCAATCCCAAAAAGACGCGATGGAAGCTTTGGGTTATGTGCATGCGCAAGATCGTTTGTGGCAAATGGAATTGCTTCGCAGAATTGCGCCTGGACGATTGTCTGAAATTTTCGGTACAAAAGTCTTGAAAACCGACCGCTTTTTTGCAGGTTTGGGCATTGATGAAACTTCTGAAACGGCAGTGGCCAATATGGATAAAAACAGCCCAAGTTATCAGTTGACTCTAGCCTATTTGGACGGTATCAATCAATATATTGAAGAAGGGAAAACGCCAATCGAGTTTCAATTATTGGGATTAAAAAAGCAAAAATTTACTATTAAAGACGTTTATAATATTTTTGGATTCATGTCTTTTAGTTTTGCCATGGCGCAAAAAACAGATCCCCTTTTGACGGACATTCGTGATAAATATGGCATGAATTATTTGAAAGATTTTGGAATTGACGGGGCGTTCAACACCACGCAATTAAAAAGTTTTGAAGGAAAACCAACGGAATATGCAACGATTTCAAATGCTGTTTCGTCACTATTAGAACAAGCGCAAGTACCCGCTTTTATTGGCAGTAACAGCTGGGTTATTGGTTCTCAAAAAACCAAAAACGGAAAAGTAATTTTTGCTAATGACCCACACATTGCCTTTTCGCAACCTGCCACTTGGTATGAAGCCCATATTATAACCCCTGATTATGAAATGTATGGCTATCACCTGGCGGGAACACCTTTCCCATTGTTAGGACACAACAGGCATTTTGCTTACGGTTTGACCATGTTTGAAAATGACGATGTCGATTTGTATCGAGAAGAAAATAATCCTTTGAATGCTAATGAATATCAATCGCCACAAGGATTTTTAAAATACAAAACGCTAAAGAAAATTATTAAAGTTAAAGACAGTTCCGATGTGGTTTTGAATGTAAAAATAAGTCGTCACGGCCCTATTATGAATGGGCTTTTAGAGGGCTTGCACCAAAAAAATCCAATTGCCATGTCGTGGATTTATACACAACAACCTATAAAAATTTTAGATGCGGTTTACGGACTTTGCCATGCCAAAAATATAGTTGATTTTAGGAAACCTATTTCATTGATTGCCGCTCCAGGTTTGAACATTATGTATGGCGATGCTAAAAATAATATTGCGTGGACCACTTCTGGAAAATTGTATACCCACAATAAAGGCGTCAACACCAATTTTGTTCTTAATGGCGCATCGGGCAAAGCCGATATTGCTTCCTATTTGGACTTTTCTAAAAACCCGAAAGCCTTAAATCCAACATGGAATTATTTGTATTCGGCAAACAATCAACCCGAAGCTATTGATGGATTTTTATATCCAGGCTATTATTTGCCAGAAGATAGAGCAAAACGAATTAATGGTTTGTTGCAAACAAAAAACAATTGGACAAAAGAGGATGTAAGCAAAATGATGCTCGACAATACTTCTTCAACGGCTCAGGAAACCGTGTGTGTTTTGCTTTCAAATGTAAATTGTAGTACGCTTTCTAAAAACGAAAAAGAAGCTTTTAATATTTTGAAAAAATGGAAAGCCACCAATTCATTAGAAGATGTAGCGCCAACGATTTATAACAAATGGATTTTTCTCTATTTAAAAAATACTTTTAAAGACGAAATGGGCGAAGAAAATTTCAAATTATTTTTGACAACACACATTTTGAAACAAGTAATTACAGCTCAAATTAAAAACGAATATTCGACATGGTGGGACAATATTGCTACCAAAAACACAAAAGAAACTCGAAGCCAAATGGTTTCAAAATCATTTATAGAAGCGATAAGCCAATTAGAAAAACAATTGGGTACACAAGTAAAAACTTGGTCTTGGAACCGAGTGCATACACTAGAACACCAACATCCGATAGGAAAAATTGCTGCTTTACGAAACCTTTTCAATGTTGGTCCTTTTGAAATTAGTGGCGCAAACGAAGTGATCAACAATCAAATTTTTATATATACTGAAAACGGCGATTACAAAGTGATGGCAGGGCCTTCCACTCGAAGAATTATCGATTTTTCTGATGTAGAAAACAGTTGGAGTATTTTGCCAACAGGACAATCGGGCAATCCGTTTAGTGCGCATTATGACGACCAAGCTCAAATGTATAACGAAGGTAAATTCCGTAAAATGAAAATGAACAAAACCGAAATTATCAAAACGGCAACGAAATTGATTTTTAGACCAATACAAAAATAATTTTTAATTTATCGCCGACTTTTATGACAACAAAATAAAGCAACATAAAAAATAAAAAGGAGAATCGTAAGTGAAGAAAAATTTTTGTTTGTATTTGAAAGACGAAAATAAACTTAAATACAATATTTGTTTTTAACAAAAGTGATTTCAAGATACTGAAAAGCATAAAGAATTAAACATAATTCGCTTTTTTACTAAAAATATTATAACAATTTTCAATAAAAAAAATATCAATTCTTTGCAATTAACAATTGTATTTTTAATAATCAAAAAGCCGATTTTTTTAAAAATGGTTTTTATATTTCAACAAAAAAGCATCTAAAACCAAATATTTTTAAAATATTTAGAAAATATTTGAACTACTAAATTTCAGAAATTCAATAAAACAAGCGTATGAAATAATAAAAAGTAAAAATATATTTTTTTATATCCACTAAAAATAT